>NZ_JBFRCU010000052.1:0-51049 GCF_052113205.1 Inquilinus sp. YAF38
CTGCGCSGGTTGCGCCGCCGCCGGCACCGACCGGTCGACGGTGTCGATGCGGGCGAGGTTCAGCCGGATTGGCGGCCGGCCGGCGAACGACACCGGCGCCACGCTCGCCAGCTCYGGCCCGCCGCAGGCGGCGAGCAGCAGGAGGCAGGCGCCGGCGAACAGGCTGCGACGGGTCGGAAGGGGCATCGGAGTCTCCAGGTCGAGGACACGCTTGAGAGCAAACGCTCCAGACTGGAGCTTTCCTGATCGTCATTGCCGGGCTAGCACCGGCAATCCAGAGGTCTCGACAGCCGCTGGATGTCTGGTCGAGCCCGGGCATCACATCTTTGATGAGATCGTTGGCCGAAGTTGGGCAGGGCCTCAGGCGTTGTACAGCGCCGCGAGCTGGTCCCGGTCGAAATCGTATCGGCTGTTGCAGAACTCGCAGGCGACCTCGACCCGGCCGTCGACGGCCAGGCTCTCGATCTCCGCCTTCGGCATCGACTTCAGCATCGACGCCACCCGCTCGCGCGAGCAGCGGCAGGAGAAGCGCATCGGCTGGGGCGGGAAGACCCGGACGCCGTCCTCATTGTAGAGGCGGAACAGCAGCGCCTCGCCGGACAGGGCCGGCTGGGTCAGCTCGTCATCGGTGGCGGAGCCGAGCAGCACCATGGCGCGGCGCCAGTCGTCCTCGCGGTCGGTCGGCACCTGCTTGTCAGGATCTGGCAGGCGCTGCAGCATGATGCCGCCGCCGCGCCAGCCGGTCTCGCCGTGCCGGACGGCGGAGCGCAGCCCGGCCTGCAGCTGTTCCGACTGCCGGAAATAATGCTGGACGCATTCCCACAGCGTCTCGCCCGAGAGGTCGACGATGCCCTGGTAGCGCTCGGTGTCCTGGCCCTGGTCGACAGTGAAGGCCAGATGGCCCTTGCCCAACAGCGCCGGCACCGTGGTAGCGGTGCCCGGGGAGTCGGGGTCGACCAGGCGGGCCTTGTCGAACATCGCGTTGGCGCGGATCGCGCCGTCGGCGGTGACGTCGGCCACCACCAGCCGCACCGGCCCATCGCCCTTGGCCTGCAGGGTGAACACGCCCTCGTATTTGAGGGCGCTGGCCAGCAGGGCGGTCAGCACCACCGTCTCGGCCAGCAGATGGGCAACCGGCTCGGGATAGGCATGGCGGGCCAGGATGTCGTCGAGCAGCGGGCCGAACCGGACCAGCCGGCCGCGCAGCCCCGACGCCTCGATCTGGAAAGGGAGGATGAGGTCATCCCCCCCGGTCGTGACCGGCACCATCGTCACAGCGCCCCCAGGCACCACAGCAGGATGCCCTTCTGGGCATGCAGGCGATTCTCCGCCTCGTCCCAGACCACCGATTGCGGGCCGTCGATCACCCCGTCCGTCACCTCCTCGCCGCGATGGGCCGGCAGGCAGTGCATGAACAGGGCGTCCGGCTTGGCCTGTGCCATCAGCCGCTCATCGACCTGGTAGGGCCGCAGCAGGTTGTGGCGCGACGGTGCGTCCTTGTCGCCCATCGACACCCAGGTGTCGGTGACCACCAGGTCGGCGCCGCGCACCGTGGTTTCCGGATCGGTGCCGACCGAAATGCGGGCGCCTTCGCGATGCGCCCACTGGATCAGGTCGGCCGGCGGCGACAGCTCGTCCGGGCAGGCCAGGCGCAGCTCGAAGTCGAACATGCCGGCGGCGCGGATCCAGGACCGGGCGACATTGTTGCCGTCGCCGGTCCAGGCGGCGACGCGCCCGGCGATCGGCCCGCGCTTCTCCTCGAAGGTCATCACATCGGCCATCAGCTGGCACGGATGGGTCTCGTCGGTCAGGCCGTTGATCACCGGCACGGTGGCGTTCTCGGCCATCTCGCGCAGCCGGTCCTCGTCCGAGGTCCGCAGCATGATGATGTCGACATAGCGCGACAGCACCCGGGCGGTGTCGCCGATGGTCTCGCCGCGGCCGAGCTGGATCTCGGTGCCGGTCAGCATCACCACCTCGCCGCCGAGCTGGCGCATCCCGACCTCGAAGGAGACGCGGGTGCGGGTGGACGGCTTCTCGAAGATCAGCGCCAGGGTGYGGCCGGCCAGCGGCTTCGACGCATTGCCGCGCGGGTCAGTGCGTTTCAGCTCGATCGACCGGTCGATGATGCGGCGAAGGTCGGCCTTGGGCAGGTGATGCAGGTCGGTGAAGTGCTTGATCTCAGCCATGGGCCACCGCCTTCGCCCGGGCGGTGCAGACCTGGTCGAGGATCGACACCGCCTCGGCGATCTCCGCCTTGCCGATGGTCAGCGGCGGCAGGATGCGGATGACGTTCTCGGCGGCGCCCACGGTCAGGAGGCCGGCGGCGCGCAGCTCGGGGACCAGCTGGTCGCTCGGCTGCACGCATTTCAGCCCCAGCATCAGCCCGGTGCCGCGCACCTCCTCCAGCACGCCCGGATGGCGGGCCACCAGCGCCTCCAGCTCGGCCTTCAGCTGCCGGCCGGTGCGCTCGACCCGGTCGAAGAAGCCGTCGGCCAGGACGATGTCGAGCACCGCGTTGCCGATTGCGGTCGCCAATGGATTGCCGGCATAGGTAGAGCCATGGGTGCCGGGGGTCATGCCGCAGGCGGCCTCCTCGGTCGCCATGAAGGCGCCGAGCGGGAAGCCGCCGCCGATGCCCTTGGCGACGCACATCACATCCGGCGTGATCCCGGCCCATTCATGGGCGAAGAACTTGCCGGTCCGGCCGTAGCCGCACTGGATCTCGTCGAAGAACAGCAGCAGGCCGAACTCGTCGCAGACGCGGCGCAGCTCGCGCAGATACTCCGGCGTCGCCGCCTTGATGCCGCCCTCGCCGATGATCGGCTCGATGCAGATCGCGGCGGTCTCGTCGGTGATCGCCGCGCGCAGCTCGTTCATATTGCCCCAGGCGACCTGGTCGAAGCCGTCGACCAGCGGGCCGAAGCCCTTGATCAGCTTCTCGCCCTTGGCGGCCGAGATCGCGGCCAGGGTGCGGCCGTGGAAGCTGTTGGTGACGGTGATGATTCGCCAGCGCTTCGGGTTGCCTCGGGTGTAGTGGTACTTGCGCACCAGCTTGGTCGCGCCTTCCCAGGCCTCGGCGCCGGAATTGGTAAAGAACACCGTGTCGGCGAAGGTGGCGTCGACCAGCCGCTGGGCCAGGCGCTCGCCCTCCGGGATCCGATACAGGTTCGAGGTGTGCCATAGCTTGGCACCCTGCTCCTGCAGCGTCTTCACCAGATGCGGGTGGCAGTGGCCCAGCGCCACGACCGCGATCCCCGCCGCGAAATCCAGATATCGTCGCCCGTCGGTCCCGAACAGATACGCCCCTTCGCCCCGCTCGAAGGCGAGGTCGGCACGCGCATAGGTCGGCATCACGGCGGGAATCATGGGACGGGCTCGCTGCGAGTGAGTCTCGGTCAGAGTCTCGTGGTTGCGGGAAGGCAGCGACTAAGCCCAGCTTATGCGGCGCTTGTCAACGCGCGCCCGTGCCGTTATAACGCGCGCTTCGTTCGGGTGGCGAGGCCGGGGTCCGATCCCCGGGGCATGCCCAACCACCCATCCACCGTCTTCCTTCGGAAGGACCGAAAATGCCCAAGATGAAGACCCATTCCAGCGCCAAGAAGCGCTTCCGGCTGACCGCCTCCGGCAAGGTCCGCTACAACTCGGCCTATCGCCGCCACCGACTGCTGACCAAGACCAAGGCGGCCAAGGAGCGGAACCAGGGCACCAAGATCATGTGCGACGCCGACGCGACGAAGGTGAAGCGCTATCTCCTGGTTAACGGCTGAGCAGAGGAGCGCTGAGCAATGGCAAGAGTTTCACGCGGCGTCACCAGCCACGCCCGCCACAAGAAGATCCTCAAGCTCGCCAAGGGCTATCGGGGCCGCGCTTCGACCAACTATCGCGTCGCGATCGAGAAGGTCGAGAAGGCGCTGCAATACGCCTACCGCGACCGCCGCAACAAGAAGCGCGATTTCCGCGGCCTGTGGATCCAGCGCATCAACGCCGGCGTGCGCGAGCACGGTCTGACCTATTCGAAGTTCATGCACGGCATCAAGCTGGCCGGCATCGACATCGACCGGAAGGTCATGTCCGACATTGCCACGCGCGAGCCGGAGTCGTTTAAGGCCTTGGTCGATCAGGCCCAGGCCGCGCTCAAGAACGCCGCTTGATCCTCTCCCGCCCCGGCGGGACTGGAGAAAGCGAAAGGAAGCGGGGGTCGGGCCTGAGGGCTCGGCCCCTTTTTTCATGGCCGCTGTCTTGATGAAGGACGGGCGGCCGAAGCCATCGAGGATTGCCAGGCGATGGAACAGGTAGAGACGCTGAAGCGCGAATTGGCCGTGGCGCTGGCCCAGGCCCCGGATCTCGCGGCCCTGGACGCCGTGCGGGTCGCGGCGCTGGGCAAGAAGGGCAGCTTGACCGGCCTGATGGCGGGGCTGCGCGACCTCGACCCCGAGGCGCGCAAGGCCTTCGGCGCCGCGCTGAACGTGGCCAAGGACGAGATCACCGCGCTGCTCGACGCCCGCAAGGCGGAGCTGGAGCGGGCGGCGCTGAACGCCCGGCTGGGGCGCGAGACGGTCGACGTCACCCTGCCGGTGCGGCCGGAGCGGACCGGCCGGATCCACCCGATCAGCCAGACCCGCGACGAGATGATCGCGATCTTCGCCGAGATGGGCTTCACCGTCGCCGAAGGCCCGGACATCGAGGACGACTGGCACAACTTCACCGCGCTGAACATCCCGCCGGAGCATCCGGCGCGGCAGATGCACGACACCTTCTATCTGCCGGACCGGCCGGACGGGAAGGCGGCGGTGCTGCGCACCCACACCTCGCCGGTGCAGATCCGCACCATGCTGTCGCAGCAGCCGCCGATCCGCATCGTCGCGCCGGGGCGAACTTTCCGCTCGGATTACGACCAGACCCACACCCCGATGTTCCATCAGATCGAGGGGCTGGTGATCGACGAGGCCATCCATATGGGCCATCTGCGCGGCTGCCTGATCGAGTTCTGCCGCGCCTTCTTCGACCTGCCCGACCTGCCGCTCCGCTTCCGCCCCAGCTTCTTCCCCTTCACCGAGCCGTCGGCCGAGGTCGATATCGGCTGCTCGCGCAAGGGCGGCGAGCTGAAGTTGGGCAATTACGGCGACTGGCTCGAGATCCTCGGCTGCGGCATGGTCCATCCGAAGGTGCTGGATGCCTGCGGCATCGATTCCACCCGCTACCAGGGCTTCGCCTTCGGCATGGGAATCGAGCGCCCGGCGATGCTGAAATACGGCATCCCCGACCTGCGCACCTTCTTCGAGGCCGATCTGCGCTGGCTGAAGCATTACGGCTTCGTGCCGCTCGACGTGCCCAGCCTGGCCACCGGCCTGACCCGCTAGACCGCCGCAGCGAGACCGTGACCATGAAGCTGACCCTGTCCTGGCTCAAGGACCATCTCGACACCACGGCGTCGCTGGGCGAGATCACCGACACGCTGACCAGCCTCGGCCTGGAGGTCGACGGCGTCGAGGACCCGGCCGCCGCCTTGACCCCCTTCACCATCGCCTATGTCAAATCGGCGGTGCAGCACCCGAATGCCGACCGGCTGCGGGTGTGCATCGTCGACACCGGCCGCGGCGAGGTGCAGGTGGTGTGCGGCGCGCCCAATGCCCGCACCGGCATGAAGGGCGTGTTCGCGCCGGCCGGCTCCTACATCCCCGGCACCAAGGTCGACCTCAAGGCGGGGACGATCCGCGGCGAGGCCTCGAACGGCATGCTGGTGTCGGAGCGCGAGCTCGGCCTGTCGGACGAGCATGACGGCATCATCGACCTGCCGCAGGACGCGCCGCTCGGCGCCTCCTTCGCCGCCTGGCGCGGCCTTGACGACCCGGTGATCGAGATCGGGCTGACCCCGGACCGGGCCGACTGCGCCGGCATCCGCGGCATCGCCCGCGACCTCGCCGCCGCCGGGCTCGGCACGCTGAAGCCGCTCGACGAGACGCCGGTCGAGGGCCGGTTCAAGACCGACCTGACGGTCAGCCTCGACTTCCCGGCCGACGCCGCCTCGGCCTGCCCGATGTTCGTCGCCCGGGTGTTCCGCGGCGTGAAGAACGGCCCAAGCCCGGCCTGGCTGCAGGCAAAGCTGAAGGCCATCGGCCTCAGACCGATCTCGGTGCTGGTCGACATCACCAACTACTTCACCTTCGACCGCAACCGGCCGCTGCATGTCTTCGACCAGGGCAAGGTCCGCGGCGGCTTGCGGCTGCGCCTGTCGCAGGGCGGCGAGACGCTGGCGGCGCTGAACGACAAGACCTACACCCTTCCGCCCGGCGTCACCGTGATCGAGGACGACAGCGGCCCGCTCAGCCTCGGCGGCATCATGGGGGGTGCGTCGACCGGCGTGTCCGAGGCCACCACCGAGGTGATCCTCGAGGCGGCGCTGTTCGACCCGGTGCGCACGGCGATGAGCGGCCGGGCGCTCGGCGTCACCAGCGATGCGCGCTACCGCTTCGAGCGCGGCGTCGACCCGGCGGCTGTGGTGGCCGGCATCGAGCAGGCGACCCGGATGATCCTGGAGCTGTGCGGCGGCGAGGCTTCTCAACTGGTGATCGCTGGCCATGAGCCCGACTGGCGCCGGACCCTGAGCCTGCGCCCGGCCCGGGTCGCGAGCCTGGGCGGCATAGACGTGCCGCGCGACCGGCAGACCGAGATCCTGTCGGCGCTCGGCTTCGGCGTCTCGGACGGCCCCGACGGGCTGATCCAGGCGGCGGTGCCGTCCTGGCGCGGCGACGTGCAGGGCGAGGCCGACCTGGTGGAGGAGGTGCTGCGGGTCAACGGCTACGACGCCATCCCGGCGGTGTCGCTGCCGAAGCTGACCTCGCTGACCCGGCCGGCGCTCAGCCCGGCGCAGAAGTCGCGTGAGCTGGTGCGCCGCACTCTCGCGGCCCGCGGCCTTGACGAGGTGGTGACCTGGTCCTTCATGGACGGGCGCGACGCCGGCTGGTTCGGCTTCCAGAACAGCGGGCTGAAGCTGCTCAACCCGATCGCATCGGACCTCGACACGATGCGGCCCTCGGTGCTGCCGAACCTGATCCGCGCTGCCGGTCGCAACGCTGCGCGCGGGTTGCCGGACGCGGCGCTGTTCGAGATCGGCCCGGCCTATCGCGACGCCACCGAGACCGGCCAGGCCATGGTCGCCGCCGCCGTGCGCTCAGGCCTCAGCGGCCCGCGCCACTGGGCGCAGCCGCCGCGGCCGGCCGATGTGTTCGACGCCAAGGCCGACGTGATCGCGGCGCTGGAGGCGGCGGGCGCGCCGGTCGCCAACCTCGCGGTCTCGACCGATGCGCCGGACTGGTACCRCCCGGGCCGCTCCGGCTGCCTGCGGCTGGGGCCGACGGTGCTGGCGCATTTCGGCGAGCTGCACCCGGCGGTGCTGACGGGGCTGGCGGTCGACGGGCCGGTGGTCGGCTGCGAGATCTTCCTCGACGCCGTGCCGCAGCCGAAGAAGAAGGCCGGCACGGCCAAGCCGCTGCTGAAGCTGGCGGCGTTCCAGCCGGTGCTGCGCGACTTCGCCTTCGTGGTCGAGGAATCGGTGCCGGCCGACCGCATCCTCAAGGCGGCGAAGGGCGCGGACAAGGCGCTGGTCGCCGATGTCGCCCTGTTCGACGTCTATCGCGGCCCGGGCGTGCCGGAGGGCCGCAAGTCCCTGGCACTGGCGGTGACGCTGCAGCCGGTCGAGGCCACCCTGACCGACGAGGCGATCGAGGCCGTGGGCAAGAAGATCGTCGCCGCGGTCGAGAAGCAGGGCGGCACGCTGCGGGGATAGGGCCCCGCTGCCAGCCCACAACGAAAAAGCCCGGGACTGCGGTCCCGGGCTTTTTCGTTGGCCGACGGCGTCCTGCGCCTCAGCGGCGGCGCAGAGGGCGGGGCTTGGGCAGGGGGATGTCGGCCAGGGCGCTCGGCACCGGATCATAGGCCACGCGCTGCGCCTTGGGCCGGGCCGTGGCGTGCATCGCGATCATGGCGCCGATGCCGTCGGTGCCGGCAGCGCCGTCATCCTCGGCGTCGCCCTCGCCGTCGGCCGCGGCCAGCAGCGGCTCGTCCAGCGTGTCCGGCCGGCGGTCCGGCACCGGCGGCTGGAACGCCGGGGAGGCGACGCGGGGCGTCGCCGCGGCCGGGGCTTCAGCGACATAGGCGCCGGTGCCCCCATGCGACTCGAAGGCCTCGTCCAGCAGCTCCGCCATCCCGGCGTTGCGGGCGATCGGGCTGGTGCCGCCGAAGATCACGCCGATCAGCCGGGTGCGGCCGCGCACGGCCGACGCCACGAGATTGTAGCCCGATGCCCGGATATAGCCGGTCTTCATCCCGTCCATGCCGGCATAGGACTGCATCAGCCGGTTGTGGTTCGGGAAATTGCGGCCGCGATAGCGGAAGTTCTTGGTCGCGAAATAGGGATAGTACTGCGGATAGTCGTTGATCAGCGCCCGGGCCAGCACCGCCATGTCGTGCGCGGTCGAGACGTTGTCCGGGTCCGGCAGGCCGTTGGTCGAGCTGAAGTTGGTGCGGCTCATGCCCAGCGCCTGGGCCTGCTGCGTCATCATCCGCGTGAAGCGGGTCTCGTTGCCGCCGATGGTCTCGGCCAGCACCACCGACGCGTCGTTGGCCGATTGGGTCACCAGGCCCAGGATCGCGTCCTCGACCCGGATGCGCGACCCGGTCGTCAGGCCCAGCTTGGTCGGCGACTGCGAGGCGGCGTAGCTCGACACCGGCAGCCGCGAATCCAGCGTCAGCTCGCCCCGCTCCAGGCTCCGGAACGTCAGGTACAGCGTCATCAGCTTGGTCAGCGACGCCGGGTATAGCTGCTGGTTTGCGTTCTCCTCGTGCAGCACCTCGCCGGTGCGCGCGTCGATGACATAGGCGGCAAAGCGCGATGCTGCCTCCGCCCGGGCGGGCAGAAGTGACAAGGCAAGGCAGGCGCACAGCACTGCCGCCGATCGTGCAACGAAACCGACCATGCCGACCCCCCGCTCCACGCCACTTGCGGATCTTGGTTCAGGCGTGATTTCAGAAGTCTAAATTAAGTCGTTGATTTTTGTCCATAAACCAATTGCTGGACGCGACAAAAAGAATGCCGGCCCACGACGCCGCCCGGTTGCAGACATCCTGCCAGCATCGCCTGTCGCGAGGCAACGCCCTTGGCGGAGGCCCGCCATATGTCCGGCATGTTGCAGTGCACAAAAAACGTTGACAGATCGAATCGATCTGCTCATATATGCGGCATGTTGCAGTGCAGCATGACTGGACGGCGCCCCCGGCGACGGCAGTCGGTTGCGAAGCATGAGGAGCCGTTCGCCATGACCACTGCCAAGAGCCGTGCCGGCACGAGCAAGCTCGCCGCCGTCGACACCAACATCGAGACCGTGAGGGACACCATGACTGACACCGTCAAGGCCAGCCAGGCCGCCGTCGAGAAGAATGTCGCCCAGGGCCTCGCCCTGTCCAAGGACCAGTTCGAGAAGGCCGCCAAGGCCGCGACCAAGAACGTCGACGAGTTCGTCGCGTTCGCCAAGGGCAATGTCGACGCCGTGTTCGCGTCGGCCGCCATCTTCGCCCAGGGCACCGAGCAGCTGACCCGCGCCTGGTTCGCCCTGCAGCACGGCGCCGCCGAGCAGGCCGCCGAGGCGACCCGCTCGCTGTTCGCCGCCAAGACCCTGCGTCAGGTCGTCGACCTGCAGTCGACCTACACCAAGACTGCCTTCGACGGCTTCGTCGCCGAGAGCAGCAAGCTGTCGGAGCTGGGCCTGAAGGTGACCAACGACGCCGTGGCGCCGATCGCCGCCCGCGTCAACGTCGCGGTCGAGACCCTGTCCAAGCCGCTGGCCGCCTGATCCGTCTTCCTCCCCGGATCAGCGGCCCACGGCCCCGGCGACATCTGTCGCCGGGGCCGTTCGCATTTCAGCCATCCGCACTCTTTCCGCATTGCGGGCCTACAACTCCGGGCCCGGCAGCACTATCATCATGGTCGGGTTCAAAACCGGCAGCACGCATCCCATATCCATGAGCGACACCGAACGGAAGGATGATCGAGGAGGCGGCAACGACGCCGGCACGGGGGTTGTCGTTCAGACCAGGACGCGGACGAAGAAGCCGTCCATGTACAAGGTCCTGATGCTGAACGACGATTACACGCCGATGGAGTTCGTCGTCCATGTCCTGGAACGCTTCTTCGCGAAGAACCGCGAGGAGGCCACCACCATCATGCTCCATGTTCACCGTCGGGGTGTGGGCGTCTGCGGCGTTTTCACCTACGAGGTGGCGGAGACGAAGGTGGCACAGGTGATGGACTTCGCACGCCGCAATCAGCATCCTCTACAATGTATTCTTGAGAAGGCCTGACCAGAGGTCTGGCGGGCCCTCCGGCATGGGGACGACCGATGCTCTCGCGGAATCTGGAGCAGACGCTGCACAGGGCCCTCGCTTTCGCCAATGAGCGACGGCATGAGTACGCTACGCTTGAACACCTGTTGCTGGCGCTGTCCGAAGACCAGGACGCCGTGGCCGTGATGCGGGCCTGCGGCGTCAATCTCGAAAAGCTGCGCCGCGACCTCGTCGGCTATATCGACACCGAGCTCGCAACCCTGAAGATCGACGGGATCGAGGATGCGAAGCCGACGGCCGGCTTCCAGCGCGTGCTGCAGCGCGCCGCGATCCACGTCCAGTCCTCGGGGCGGGAGGAGGTGACCGGCGCCAACGTGCTGGTCGCCCTGTTCTCCGAACGCGAGAGCCACGCGGTGTACTTCCTGCAGGAGCAGGACATGTCCCGCTTCGACGCCGTCAACTACATCAGCCACGGCATCGCCAAGGCCGGCGCCTCTGGCGCGGCACGGCCGAGCGCCGGGGCTGGTGAATCAGCGCGTCCGGTCTCGGGCGCCGACGAGGATGCGCAGGCGGAGAAGGTCGTGAAGAAGGGCTCGGAGGCGCTCAGGACCTATTGCGTCAACCTCAACGAGAAGGCGTCGAAGGGCAAGATCGACCCGCTGATCGGCCGTGAGGCCGAGATCGAGCGGACGATCCAGATCCTCTGCCGCCGCTCGAAGAACAACCCGCTCTATGTCGGCGACCCCGGGGTCGGCAAGACCGCGATCGCCGAGGGGCTGGCCCGCCGCATCGTTGACGGCGAGGTGCCGCCGGTGCTGGCCGACGCCACCATCTTCGCCCTCGACATGGGCGCGCTGCTGGCCGGCACCCGCTACCGCGGCGATTTCGAGGAGCGGCTGAAGGCGGTGATGAACGAGCTGGAGAACCTGCCCGGCGCGGTGCTGTTCATCGATGAGATCCACACCGTGATCGGCGCCGGCGCCACCTCGGGCGGGGCGATGGACGCCTCCAACCTGCTGAAGCCGGCTCTGGCCTCGGGCGCGCTGAAATGCATCGGGTCGACCACCTACAAGGAATACCGGAACTACTTCGAGAAGGACCGCGCCCTGGTGCGCCGGTTCCAGAAGATCGACGTCAACGAGCCGTCGGTCGAGGATACGATCAAGATCCTGCAGGGGCTGAAGACCTACTACGAGAAGCACCATCAGGTGCGCTACACGGCGGATGCGATCCGCACCGCGGTGGAGCTGTCGGCCCGCTATATCGGCGACCGCAAGCTGCCGGACAAGGCGATCGACGTGATCGACGAGGCCGGCGCCGCCCAGATGCTGCTGCCGCCGTCGCGGCGGAAGAAGACCATCGGCATGCGCGACGTCGAGGCGGTGGTGGCGAAGATCGCCCGGATCCCGCCGAAGAGCGTCAGCCGTGATGACAAGGCGCTGCTGCAGACCCTGGACCGCGACCTGAAGACTCTGGTGTTCGGTCAGGACCAGGCGATCGACGCCCTGTCGGCGGCGATCAAGCTGGCCCGCGCCGGGCTGCGCGAGCCGGAGAAGCCGATCGGCAACTACCTGTTCTCCGGCCCGACCGGCGTCGGCAAGACCGAGGTGGCGCGGCAGCTGTCGAAGCTGCTCGGCATCGAGCTGGTGCGCTTCGACATGTCGGAATATATGGAGCGGCACTCGATCAGCCGGCTGATCGGCGCCCCGCCGGGCTATGTCGGCTTCGACCAGGGCGGGCTGATGACCGATTCGGTCGACCAGCACCCGCATTGCGTGCTGCTGCTGGATGAGATCGAGAAGGCGCATCCGGATGTGTTCAACATCCTGCTGCAGATCATGGATCACGGGAAGCTGACCGACCACAACGGCAAGTCGGTCGACTTCCGCAACGTCATCCTGATCATGACCACCAATGCCGGCGCCACCGAGCTGACCAAGCAGTCGATCGGCTTCGGCGCCAGCCGCAAGGATGATGCGGGCACGGAGGCGATCAACCGGATGTTCACGCCGGAGTTCCGCAACCGGCTGGATGCCACCATCGCCTTCGGCCATCTGACGCCGGAGATCGTGGCCCAGGTGGTCGACAAGTTCGTGATCCAGCTGGAGACCCAGCTGGCCGACCGGCACGTCACCATCGAGCTGTCCTCGGCGGCCCGGCAGTGGCTGGTCAAGCGCGGCTATGACGAGCTCTACGGCGCCCGGCCGATGGCCCGGGTGATCCAGGAGCACATCAAGAAGCCGCTGGCCAACGAACTGCTGTTCGGCAAGCTGGTCAAGGGCGGCCAGGTCCGGGTCGACGTGGCGGCGGACGGCGAGACCCTGGCGTTCGAGTACATCGAGAACCCGACCGCCCCGGTTCCCTCCGACGACGCGGCCAAGGAACCCGAGCTGGCCTGATTGCGGGCTAGGCTGAAGCCAAAGGGGCGTCCTGCGGGGCGCCCTTTTTGTTTTGGGTGGCAGGCGTCGCTCTTCTGCGTTGCCTCTCCCGCGTGGCGGGAGAGGTCGGGCGTCCGCAGGACGACCGGGTGAGGGTTAGCCCGGGCCTCGACAAAGAGCCCTCACCCGGAGCCGCTTCGCGTCTCCGACCTCTCCCGTAAACGGGAGAGGCAACGCGCCTACGGCGCTTCGAGAAGTGCCCTCACCCCCGCATCGCCTCCTCAAGCACGGCAAAAATCCGCGGGTTGGCGGATTGGGCCACGTTGAAGCGTAAAAACCGCCCGGCGCTGCGGGACGGGCTGAACACGTCGCCCGGCGCCAGCACCACGTCGCGGGCCAGGGCGCGGCGCGCCACCTCGGCCGAATCGAGGCCGTCCGGCAGGGCCATCCACAGGAACATGCCGCCGCGAGGCTCGACCCACGGGACCAGGCCCAGCGTGCCGAGTCGCCGCGCGGTCTCGCCCATCGCCCGCGCCAGCCGGCCGCGCAGGCCCTCGACATGGCGGCGGTAGCTGCCGTCGGTCAGCAGCCGGTGCACCAGCCGCGCTGCCAGGGCGCCGTTGGAGAAGCTGGTGGCCAGCTTGAGGTCGGTCAGCCCGTCGATCCAGTCCGGCCGGGCGGCGATGAAGCCGCAGCGCACCGCGGCCGACAGGGTCTTGGAGAAGCTGCCGATATGGATCACCCGCTGCAGCCCGTCCAGCGCCGCCAGGCGCGGCGACGGCTCCGACTCGAAATCGGCGAAGATGTCGTCCTCGATCACCACAAGGTCGTGGACCTCGGCCAGCACCAGCAGCCGGTGCGCTGCTTGCGGCGCCAGGCTGGCCCCGGTCGGGTTGTGCAGGGCGGCGTTGGTGACATAGAGCTTCGGCCGGTGCTCCGCCGCAGCGCGGGCGAAGGCATCCAAATCGGGGCCGGCGGGGGTTCGCGGCACGCCGATCACCCGGGCGCGATGGGCGCGCAGCACGCCGAGGAAGTTGAAATAGCAGGGGTCGTCGACCAGCACCGTGTCACCCGGCTCCAGCAGGAAACGGCCGATCAGGTCGATCGCCTGGCTGCCGCCATCCGCCAGCAGGATCTGCCCGGCCTCGACGGCGATGCCGCGCTCCGCCAATCGTCCGGCCAGGTGCCGGCGCAGGGGCGCGAAGCCGAGCGGCGAATCATAGTCGACCAAGCCCGCACCCTCGGACCGGGCCAGGCCGCGCAGCGCCCGCCGGATCGCCAGGTCGGGCATCCAGTCCGCCGGCAGCCAGCCGCAGCCCGGCTTCAGCGTCGGACTGTCCGTATCCTCCAGCGCCTGGCGGGCGATCCACAGCGGGTCGATGGTCAGGTCCAGCCGCCGGCCGGGCTCGGCCAGGGTCAAAGGCTGCGCCCGGCGGGCGACATAGAAGCCGGAGCCGGGGCGGGCGGCGATCGCACCTTCCGCCGCCAGCCGGTCATAAGCCTCGACCACGGTCGATTTCGACACGCCCAGCGCCTCGGCCAGGCGTCGGATCGACGGCACCTTGGCGCCCGGCGCCAAGGTGCGGCTCTCGATCCGATGGCGGATCGAGTCCATCACGGTCGAGACAAGGGACGTGCCGTTTCGTGGTGCTGAAACGAGATCGAGCATCCGTACCGGGCTCCGGACCAGGACAGTTCGGTTAAACTGTACCCTACCATCTCTGGCCGGCCCCGTCGCCGGCGGTCATGGTCGGCAGCATGGAAGCGACACGGACGATCGAACCTTCGAACGAGGCGGCGGCGGGCTGGATCAGCGGCCTGCTCGGCGTGCTCATCTTCAGCGGCTCGCTGCCGGCGACGCGGGTGGCGGTGTTCGACCTGGACCCGCTGTTCCTGACCGTGGCGCGGGCGGCGATCGCCGGGCTGCTCGGTGCCGCGATGCTGCTGGCGCTGCGGCCGCGGCGGCCGGAGCGGACGGATATCGGGCCGCTCGTGGTGGTGGCGCTCGGCGTGGTCGTGGGCTTCCCGCTGCTGACGGCGCTGGCGCTGCGCTATGTCACCTCGGCCCATGCCATCGTCTTCGTCGGCCTGCTGCCGATCGCGACGGCGGTGTTCGGCGTGCTGCGCGGCGGCGAACGCCCGCGCCCGGCCTTCTGGGCGTTCTCGGTGCTCGGCGCCGCCATCGTCGGCGGCTATGCGCTGCGCCAGGGGGGCGAGGCCTCGCTGCTCGGCGACGGGCTGATGCTGGCCGCGATCCTGGCCTGCGGCCTCGGCTATGCCGAAGGCGCCCGGCTGTCGCGCCGGCTCGGCGGCTGGCAGGTGATCTCCTGGGCCCTGCTGATCTCGCTGCCGCTGTCGCTGCCGGCGTCGCTGCTGACCTGGCCCTCCTCCTGGGCCGGGGTCGGCTGGCCGGCCCTCCTGGCGCTCGCCTATGTCTCGCTGTTCTCGATGCTGATCGGCTTCATCTTCTGGTATCGCGGCCTCGCCCTGGGCGGCATCGCCGCGGTCAGCCAGCTGCAGCTGCTGCAGCCCTTCTTCGGCCTGGCCCTGGCGGCGACCCTGCTGCACGAGCCGGTCGGCTGGGGCCTGGTCGGCTGTGCCGCGGCGGTGGTCCTCTGCGTCGCCGGGGCCAAGCGGTTCTCGCATTAGGCTTCGGCCATCCGCCGGACATGCTCGACGAAGCGCTCGGTCGCGCCCAGCGGCTCGGCATCGCGGCGGGCCAGGTGCAGCGGCGCGACCAGGTGCTCGGCCAGGCGCAGCGTGGCGACGCCTCCGGCGTCCAGCCGGGCCATCGAGGCCGGGACGATCGACACGCCGAGGCCGGCCTCGACCAGGCTCAGCGTCGACACCAGCCGCGGCGCCTCCTGCACGATGCGCGGGCTGAAGCCGGCGGCGCGGCAGGCGGCGATGATCGAATCATAGAGGCCCGGCCCGCTCGGCCGGCGATACAGCACGAAGGGCTGCTCGGCCAGCGCCGCCAGCGGAATCTGGTCCAGCCCGGCGGCCAGCGCGTGCCCGGCCGGCACGACCGCGACCATCGGCTCGTCCAGCAGCGGCTCGACCACCAGCCCGGCGGCGTCGCCGACCGGCGAGCGGATGAAGGCTGCGTCCAGCCGGCCCAGCCGTAGCGCCGCGACCAGCTCGCCGGTGCTGCTCTCCTCCATCGCCATCTCGACCTGGGGCGCGGCCTCGCGGAAGCCGCGGATGGCGGCGGAGACGAAGGGGTGGAAGGCGGCGGAGCTGGTGAAGCCAACGGCGATCCGTCCCTGCTCGCCGCGCCCGGTGCGCCGCACCGTCTCCAGCGCGCGGTCGAGCTGGGCCAGGATGGCGCGGGCCTCGACCAGCAGCACCAGGCCGCTCTCGGTCGGCAGCACGCCGCGCGGCAGCCGGTGGAGGAGGGGAACGCCCAGCGCCTGCTCCAGCGCCTTGATCTGCTGGCTCAGCGGCGGCTGCTGCATGCCCAGCCGCTCCGCCGCCCGGGTGACATGTCCCTCCTCGGCCACGGCGACGAAGTAGCGGAGGTGGCGCAGCTCGATCATCGGCATATCCAGGCGATATGGATAGCGATGATGCCATCTGGCGATGATTGTGCCGAGGGCTGCCGGGTCAAAGCCGTCATGGCGAGGAGCGAAGCGACGTGGCCATCCAGAGGGCAGTGCCGCTGGATGGCCGCGCCCCTTCGGGGCTCGCCATGACGGCGGTGGGGACGGTACGCTGAGGGAGAAACGTCCCTTACAGCCACCCCTTCCGCTTGAACCACAGATAGGGCAGCACGGCGGACAGGACCATCAGGCAGAGGGCGAAGGGATAGCCGGCGGCCCATTTCAGCTCGGGCATCACCTCGAAGTTCATGCCGTAGATGCTGGCCACCAGGGTCGGCGGCAGGAACACCACCGCCGCGACCGAGAAGATCTTGATGATCGCGTTCTGCTCGATGTTGATCATCCCCATCGAGGCGTCGAGCAGGAAGGTGATGTTGTTGCCGATATAGGTGGCGTGGTCGGTCAGCGACGCCACGTCCCGGCTCAGGCTCTTCAGATGGGTGCGGAACACCTTGTCCTTGGTGGCATCGCCGACCGCCAGGAAGCTCAGCAGCCGGGCCAGGCTGACCAGGCTCTCGCGCGCCTTCGACACCAGGTTCTGGCTGCGGCCGATCTGCTTGAGATTGGCCTCCAGCTCCTCGTTGGTGGTGCGCTTGTGCACCGCCTCATGCACCTTGAAGATGCGCTGCGACAGGCCGTCGACCTCGCCCGCCACCCGCTCCAGGATGTCGGCGGTGCGGTCGACGATCGCTTCCAGGAGGCCGATCAGCGTGGCCGAGCCGGAGGGGCACAGCATCGGCTGGCGCTCGGCATGGGCGATGAAGCCGGCCAGGGATTTCGGCTCGGCATAGCGGATGGTGATCAGCGTCTGCCCCTTCAGCACGAAGGTGATCGGGGCGGTGCCGGGCGCGTCGGTCTCGGTGGCGTAGAGGACGCTGGCGGTCATGAACATGCCGCCATCCTCCTGGTACAGCCGGCTCGACGCCTCGATCTCCTGCATCTCCTCGCGGGTCGGCAGGAACAGCCCGAGCTGCCCTTCGGCCAGCCGCTCCTCCTCGGCGGTCGGATTGAACAGGTCGACCCAGACCATGTCCGACGGGAAGGCGGCGCCCTCCGATGGGTCGATCGTGATGAAACGGGCGTTCGAAAGCGTGTAGATGCGCAGCATCGCGGTCTGTCCCCTGCGGGCCGGCGCATCGCCGGGCCGGGGGCCGCGGTAACTAGCGGAGCCCTTCGGCCGGCGCGGCGCTGGGCCGTCCGTTCCCTGGCGGGGCGATCCGGTCGGGTCGCCTCTGTGGTTCGTCCCGGTCGGGACGACTGTCTGGCTCGTCCATGTCTCGATTCATCGAAGGCAGGGCCTGCCGGCACCCGTCACGCTCGGATGCCACTGCGAGATAGCGCCGTCAAGCCGCGCCGGAGCTGCCGTCCCGGCGTGCGGCGCGGGTCAGCTCAGGGCGTCGATCGCGTCGGTCGTCAGGTGGCCCGGCACGATGGTCAGCGGGATCCGCAGCTTGCCGATGGCACGGTTGCTGGTCAGGTACT
The DNA here is from genome assembly GCF_052113205.1 of Inquilinus sp. YAF38. Lineage (NCBI taxonomy): Bacteria > Pseudomonadati > Pseudomonadota > Alphaproteobacteria > Rhodospirillales > Rhodospirillaceae > Inquilinus > Inquilinus sp. YAF38. The sequence goes on from NZ_JBFRCU010000052.1 coordinate 17,804, forward strand.
GGATCAGCGGGCCGGGGCCGGCGGAGGAGGCGGTGTCGGCGCCCAGCACCAGGATCGAGATCGACGGCTCCTCGGCGATCAGGGCCATCAGCTCGTCGCGGGCGGCACCTTCGCGGATGTGCAGGATCGGGATGGTGCCGGTCAGCTGGTTGACCTCGCGCGCCACCCGCTGCAGCCGCTGCTCGGCCTCGTGCCGCGCTTCCTCGCGCAGCACGTCCTCGATCGCGCCCCAATGCTGGATTTCGCTGGGGCTGATGACGTGCAGCAGGGCGACCCGGCCGCCCGTGTGCTGGGCACGGCGGCAGGCGTAGCGCAGCGCCGCCCGCCACTCCTCGCTGTCGTCGACGACGACGAGGAAGATGCGCGGCAGCTCCTGCTTGGGGGTCTCTGGGGCGTTGTCGGTCATGGCACCCTCGCTAGATGGGGACGCATCAGGGACGGCGGAAGACGACGCTCGCCAGCCAGCCGGCGGCGACGGCGACGATGATGGCGGCCAGCCCGTACAGCGCCGGCTCGTCCTGCGCGATTTCGTAGATCTCGGCGCCCATCCCGACCTTGCCGACGATCAGCGGCGTGGTCTGGGCGTCGACCACCTGGCCGCCGCGGAACAGATAGGTCTCGACCTGGTACTGGCCGGTCGGGACATTGGCCGGGAATTCGATCCGGGTCCGGAACAGCCGGCCGCCGAGGAAGCTGATCTGGCCGGTGTCGACGACGTAGAGGCCGTCGCGCTGCAGGCCGCGGATCAGCGCGTCGCGGAAGGCGGCGATGACTTCGGTCCCGGCCTCGCGGTCGTCGTCGCTGACCGTCAGCTGCAGGTATTTCAGGCCGATGCCGGCGCGCTCCAGCACCGGGGGCGGCGCCAGCTGCTCCAGCGGCTTGCTCGAGGCTACGGCGTAGAAGCCGGGCACCCCGTTGAACTTCAGGCTGGTGTGGTTCAACCAGATGCCGGCGACGCGATCCTTCTCGCGCACCGTGGCCCGGTCGCCTGGGCCGCGCACCACCACCGCCACGTCGCCCTCGCCCTCGGTGGCGCCGAATAGCAGCACCTTGGTGCCGGTGAAGCCGGTGTTGATGGCAATGACGTGGTCGGACAGGTCGGCCACCAGGTCCTGGGCGATGCCGGGCCGGCAGAAGGTCAGCGCCGCGGCCCAGATGGCGGCGGCGAGGAGGAGGCGCGGCACGGCTCAGCCCCCCCGGCGCATGGCGACGGTGAACAGGTCGGCGGGCGTGCCGAACAGGTCGAAGCCGACCTTGATGCAGATGATCAGCACCAGCGTGGCCAGCAGGGCGCGGGCCTGGTCGCCGCGCAGCCGGCCGCTGGCGTGGGTGCCGAACTGGGCGCCGATCACGCCGCCGGCCAGCAGCAGCAGGGCCAGCAGCACGTCTACCGTCTGGTTCTGCAGCGCCTGCAGGAAGCAGACCAGGGCGGTGGTGAAGATGATCTGGAACAGCGAGGTGCCGGCCACCAGCGAGGCCGGCATGCCCAGCACGTAGATCATCGCCGGCACCAGGATGAAGCCGCCGCCGATGCCCATGATCGCGGTCAGGAAGCCGCCCAGCGCGCCGATTGCGATCGGCGCCAGGGCGCTGATGTACAGCCGCGACTTCGGGAACCGGGTCTTGAACGGCAGGCCGTGGAACCAGCCATGCTTGTGCAGCTTGCGCCGCTGCCCGGGCGATCGGCGGCGGCGCAGCATCGACCGCAGGCTCTCGACCAGCATCAGCGCGCCGACCGTGCCCAGGAACAGTAGATAGAACAGGTTGATGGCGAGGTCGATCTGGCCCAGCAGTTGCAGCAGGCTGAACAGCCGCACGCCCAGCACGCTGCCGATCACGCTGCCGGCCAGCAGCACCAGCCCCATCTTCAGGTCGACATTGCCACGCCGCAGATGCGCCAGCATGCCCGACACGCTGGCCGCGACCAGCTGGTTGGCCTGGGTGCCGACCGCGACGGCGGGCGGGATGCCGATGAAGATCAGCAGAGGCGTCATCAGGAAGCCGCCGCCGACGCCGAACAGCCCGGACAGGAATCCGACGAGACCGCCCATGCCGAGAATCAGCAGGGCGTTCACCGAGACCTCGGCGATCGGCAGATAGACTTGCATGGCGCGGGGTCCCGTCCAGTCTCAGCCGCACCTTAGTCGGTGAATGGGCCGATGCGAAGGCCGATGGCGGCCGCGGTGCAGCGATGCCGCCATGGCATGAACCCCTCGGTTATCCATGCCGTACATGAATGTATGCTTCCGGTTAGGTTGGACTCTGCCGTCTAGTGTATGGTGCTCCGCTTTTTGATTCACAGCATGAGCCCGTATGATCAACGCGGGCCTGGGGACGGAATCGCGCATGATCCTCCGCTTCGTCCTGGTCGGGATTGCCCTGATCGTCGTCGTCGGCGCGCTCGTCGGCATGAATTTCAAGCGCGACCAGATCGTGGCGCAGATCTTCGCCAATCAGCAGATGCCGCCGGTGCCGATCTCCGCCGCCAAGGCCGAGGCGAAGACCTGGACCGACTATCTCGAAGGCATCGGCAGCGTCTCGGCGGTCGAGGGCATCGAGCTCGCCTCCGAGGTCGCGGGCACGGTCAAGTCGATCGACTTCAAGCCGAACGACACGATCCAGGCCGGGCAGCGGCTGGTGCAGCTGGATGATTCGATCGACCAGGCGGATGTGCGGCTGTACCAGGCGGCGATCGACCTGGCGCAGCGGGTCCTGGACCGGGTGTCGTCGCTGCGGTCGCGCGGCAACGCCCCGCAGGCCGACCTCGACTCCGCCAATGCCGAGCTGCTGAAGGCCCAGGCCCAGCTGGCCCGCGCCCAGGCGACGATCGAGAAGAAGGCGGTGACGGCGCCCTTCGCCGGCATCGTCGGCATCCGCAAGATCGATATCGGCCGCTACGTCGCCCCCGGCGATGCGCTGGTGACGCTGCAGCGCCTGGACCAGGTCTATGCCGACTTCACCCTGCCGGAGCAGGCGTTCAGCCGGATCAGCCACGGCCAGAAGGTCGAGGTGCGGGCCGACGCCTTCCCGGACGAGGTGTTCCGCGGCGAGGTCAGCGGCATCGAGCCGGTGGTCGACGCCGCCAGCCGCATGGTCAAGGTGCGGGCCACCATCGACAACCCCGGCCTCAAGCTGCGCCCTGGCTTCTTCGCCAATGTCCGGCTGATCCTGCCGGAGCGGCCGAATGTGGTGACCGTGCCGCAGACCGCGATCACCTTCAGCCTCTATGGCGACACCGTCTTCGTGATCCGCGAGAAGCAGGCCGAGGCCGGCCAGCAGCAGCCCGCGGAGAAGCCGGCGGCATCCGGTGATGCCGGCCAGGGCGGGAGCCAGCCGCCGGCCGGGCCGCAGCTCGTGGTCGAGCAGGTCTTCGTCCGGGTCGGCAAGCGCCAGGGCAACGTCGCCGAGATCGTCGAAGGGCTGAAGGCGGGCGACCAGGTCGTCACCTCCGGCCAGCTCAAGCTGCAGAACGGCTTCCCGGTGGTGATCGACAACTCGGTCGACCCCACCCGTCCGCCGCAGGCCGGGTCCTAGGACCGGCCGGGAAGGGGGGACGCCATGAACTTCACCTCGATCTTCATCCGCCGGCCGGTCCTGGCCTCGGTGGTCAGCCTGCTGATCCTGCTGCTCGGCCTGCAAGGCCTGGCCACCCTGCCGGTGCGCCAGTTCCCGAAGACCGAAGAGACGGTGATCACCATCACCACCGCCTATCCGGGCGCCAGCGCCGACCTGATGCAGGGGTTCATCACCACCCCGATCGCGCAGTCGGTGGCGAGCACGGAAGGGCTGGACTACGTCACCTCCTCCTCGGTCCAGGGCGTCAGCACCGTGTCGGTGCACATGAAGCTGAATGCCAACCCGGACGCGGCGCTGACCGAGGTGCTGACCAAGGTGCAGCAGGTCCGCAACGACCTGCCGGACGAATCGAAGGACCCGGTGGTGGTGAAGGGCACCGGCCAGGAAATCGCGATCCAGTACATCGCGCTGGACAGCGACCGGATGTCGCCGGAGGAGGTGACCGAGTACATCACCCGGGTGGTGCAGCCGCAGCTGTCGACCACCGAGGGCGTGGCCGAGGCCGACATCCTGGGCGCCAAGAGCTTCGCCATGCGGGTCTGGGTCGACCCGATGCGGCTGGCGGCGCACATGGTGACGGCGGCCGATGTGGTGACGGCGATCCGGGCCAACAACTTTCAGTCGGCGCCGGGCCGCACCGAGGGCGAGCTGGTCACCTTCGCCATCCGCACCGACACCACGTTGCGCACGGCCGAAGCCTTCGGCGACCTGGTGGTGCGGTCGGACGGGTCGAACATCGTCCGGCTGAAGGACGTCGCCCGGGTCGAGCTGGGCAGCGAGAGCTATGACGCCCGCGTCACCTTCAACGGCCGCGAGGCGATCTTCATCGCCATCAACCCGACGCCCGCGGCCAACCCGCTGACCACGGCGGCCAATGTGCGCGCGGCGATGGTCGACATCGAGCGCCAGATGCCGGAGGGCATGCGCGGCGAGATCGTCTATGACGCCACCGAGTTCATCGAATCCTCGATCTGGGAGGTCGGCAAGACCATTCCCGAGGCGGTGGCGATCGTCGTGGTCGTCATCCTGCTGTTCCTCGGCTCGTTCCGCGCCGTCGTCATCCCGGTCGTCACCATCCCGCTGTCGCTGATCGGGGTGCTGTTCTGCCTCTACGCGCTCGGATACTCGATCAACACGCTGACCCTGCTGGCCATGGTGCTGGCGATCGGCCTGGTGGTCGACGACGCCATCGTGGTGGTCGAGAACATCCACCGCCATATCGAGGAGGGGCTGACGCCCAGGCAGGCGGCGCTGAAGGGCGCGGCCGAGATCGCCGGGCCGGTGGTGTCGATGACCATCACCCTGGCCGCGGTCTATGTGCCGATCGGTTTCGCCACGGGGCTGACCGGGGCGCTGTTCCGCGAATTCGCTTTCACCCTGGCCGGCGCCGTCATCATCTCCGGCATCGTTGCGCTGACCCTGTCGCCGATGATGACCGGCAAGCTCCTGAAGCCGCATGGCACCGGCGCCGGCCGGTTCCAGCGCACGGTCGACCGCTTCTTCACGGGGCTGCAGGGCTGGTACCACCGGCGGCTGCACAACTCGCTGAATTACCGGCCGGTGACGGTGTTCCTGGCGGTCGTGCTGCTCGCCGCCTCAGCCTTCCTGTTCTGGAAGACGCCGAGCGAGCTGGCGCCGAAGGAGGACCAGGGCTTCGTCTTCATGATCCTCGAGGGCCCGCGCTACGCCAATCTGGAATACATGAACCGGTTCAGCGACAAGCTGATCAAGGACCTGCAGGCGGTGCCGGAGCATGACGCGATCTTCGCGGTCAACGGCGCCGGCTCGCTGGCGTCCGGCTTCGGCGGCATGACCTTCAAGCCGTGGGGCGAGCGCACCCGTAGCGGCGCCGAGATCGAGGCCCAGGTCCAGGGCATCGTCGGCAACATCGCCGGGGTCGAGGGCTTCGCCACCTCGCCGCCGGCCCTGCCGGGCTCCGGCGGCGGCCCGCCGGTGCAGTTCGTGATCAAGGCCCCCGGCTCGCCCCAGCTGGTCTACGAGATGGCGCAGCAGATCGCCAATGAGGCGCGGAAGAGCGGCATGTTCCTGTTCGCCAACGCCACCCTGGCCTTCGACCGGCCGGAGCTGTCGGTCGAGATCGACCGCAACAAGGCGGCGGCGCTGGGCATCAACATGAACGACATCGGCATCACGCTGAACGTCATGCTAGGCGGCAACGACATCGGCCGCTTCGACCGCGACAACCGCAGCTACAAGGTGATCCCGCAGGTCGCGCAGGAAAGCCGGCTGAACCCGGAGGAGCTGAACAAGTACTTCGTCCGCACCGCCGGCGGCGATCTGATCCCGCTATCCTCGGTGGTGACGCTGAAGACCCAGGCGACGGCGAACTCCTACACCCAGTTCAACCAGCTCAACAGCTCGACCATCCAGGCCGTGCCGACGCCGGTGATCGTCACCCTCGGCCAGGCGCTGACCTTCCTGCAGCAGACCGCGGACCGAATTCTGCCGCGCGGCATGTCCTACGACTACGAGGGCGATTCGCGGCAGTACATCACCGAGGGCAACACGGTGATGATCGCCATGGCCTTCGCGGTGATCGTGATCTTCCTGGTGCTGGCGGCACAGTTCGAAAGCTTCCGCGACCCGCTGATCATCATGATGTCGGTGCCGCTGTCGATCTTCGGCGCGCTGGCGGTGCTGAATGTCGGCTCGATCCTCCAGCTCAACGGCGCCAGCCTGAACATCTACACCCAGATCGGTCTGATCACCCTGGTCGGGCTGATCACCAAGCACGGCATCCTGATGGTGGAGTTCGCCAACACGCTGCAGGAGGAGCAGGGGCTGGCGCGGCGCGAGGCGATCGAGCAGGCGGCGGCGATCCGCCTGCGGCCGATCCTGATGACCACGGCGGCGATGGTGCTGGGCGTGGTGCCGCTGCTCTACGCCAGCGGCGCCGGCGCCGCGGCGCGGTTCTCGATCGGGCTGGTGATCGCGTCGGGCATGTCGATCGGCACGCTGTTCACCCTGTTCGTGGTGCCGATGGTCTACACCTACCTCGCCCGTGACCATCACCGCGCGGTCGAGGAGGACGAGCCGCCGGCCCATCCGACGCCGGCGGAGTAACGAGGAAACCCCAACACCGTCTTTGCGAGCGCAGCGAAGCAATCCAGGGTCGCACGCACCGGCCCCTGGATTGCTTCGTCGGCTTCGCCTCCTCGCAATGCGATGGGTGGCTCTCGGCGATCTACAAGCCCATGCGAAGGCGGTCATCGCTGTGCCGACGACCCGGAACCCGCAGCGCTCATATAAAGCGCGCGCCCGTTCGCTGGCGAGGCCACGACGCTGTGCGCCTCGTCATGAGAGGGAAAGAGCCGGAGAGTCGATCTCAAGGTCCACCGGTATCACCCGACATAGATCGGGTTGCTGAGGGCCCGCCGCAGCGGCTGGGCGGCGATGTCGCCGCGGGTCACGCCGGCCGGCAGGCTGCGGCCCTCCAGCGCCTGCAGAAATTCGGCCTCGAGCCGCGGGCGGGTGGCCACGGCGACGATCTCGGCCCGCAGGAACCGGTCGGGCGAGGGCAGGGTCAGCCGGCCGATCCAGTCCTCCGCCGGGATCTCCTGCTCGGCGACCGTGCCGCCTGCATCGACCCAGACCAGCCGGTCGCCGGCCGCGCCGCGCAGCTCCGCCTCGACGGTCCAGACGGTGCCGCCGAGCCGGGTGCCGCCCATCGGCACGCCGCCGGCGGTGACGGCGAGATGCGGCCCGTCCGGCCCCTCGGTGACATAGCCGCGGCCGGTACGCAGCGCCTTCAGCACCGCCTTCTCCGACAGCTCCGGCAGCCACAGCGCCGTGGCCGGGCGCCCGAGGCCGAGCGGGCCAGGCGCGGCCAGCGCCGCCGGCTGATGCCAGTCGCTGCCGCCGATCAATGAGATGCGGCGGCCTTGCCGCAACCGGTCGTCATAGCGGGCCAACGAGATCCAGTTGCCGGCGAACCAGTGCGACTGCCAGGCCTCCATGCAGGCCACCGCCGGCAGCTCGTGCCGCCAGGGGATCGGCGGCTTGTCGTGGTTGATCGACAGCAGGCCGCCGGCGCGGTGCACCGCCTCCGCCAGACGGTGCGGATCGCCCGGCGCGGTCACGCGGAAATCGATCCAGCTGTCGGCGCCGAAGACATTGGCGTGGCCCTCGGCCGTGGTGACCTCCTCGCCGCGGATGAAGACCAGGTCCGGGGTGCTGCGCGGGTCGAAATAGCGGCGCTGGGTGGTGGTGTTGTGGTCGGTCACCGCCAGGAAGCGCAGCCCCGCTTGCCGCGCCGCCTCGTGCAGCAGCTCCGGCCCGCCTTTGGCGTCGCTGTGATGGGTGTGGCAATGCAGGTCGCCGCGATACCAACCGGGTGACCGGTGGTGTATCTCGGCCGCCGGCTCGGGCGACCAGGCGGGGCGCGGCGCGTCGTCGAGGCGGAGGGTCAGCGCCACCTCGGCGCCGCCCGGCGGCACGCGGTACAGGCCGAGCAGGACGGTCCAGGTCCCGGCCGGGATCGGCCCCGGCACATAGCCGGGGGTGGCGTCGTCAGTGGCGACGAAGAAGCCGTCGCGGGCACCGCCGCTCCAGCCGCGGAAGCCGGCCGGGCTGGGGTAGGCGGTGGCGCGCGGGTCCATCAGGCCGAGATCGATGATGCAGTCGCCGGTCTTGGCATAGGCCATGGCGACGTCGATCCGGGTGGTGCCGGGCGGGATCTCGACCGGGACCGGGCGGTAGGGCCCTTCCGTCGCCGTCACCCGGACGGTCAGCGCCTGGGTCACGGTTCCTCCCGCGCGCCGGGGATGCGGCGCCCCTCGCCGTCGAACAGCACGAGATCCTCCGCCCGGAAGCCGAGCCGGACATCGCGGCCGAGGCTCAGCGGATCGTCGCCGAAGATCCGGGCGGTGACTCGCCGGTCGCCAGGCAGCAGCATCGTGACCAGGCTTTCCGGCCCCATGCCTTCATTGGCGAACAGCTCGCCGGAGAGGTGCCAGTCGTTGCCGCCGATGCCCAGATGTTCCGGCCGGATGCCGAGCGTCAGCTTGCCGCTGCGGTCGATCGCCAGGCCCAGCGCATCCCACAGCGGCAAAGGCGGGGCCTGCAGCCCGTCGGCCGCCAGCAGCGCCGCGCCGTTGTGCAGGATGGCCTCGACCGGCACCAGGTTCATCGGCGGGTTGCCGACGAAGCCGGCGACGAAGGTGGTGGCCGGACGGCGATAGACCTCGATCGGCGGGGCGTATTGCACCACCTGTCCCGCCTCCATCACCGCCACCCGGGTCGCCAGCGCCATCGCCTCGGCCTGGTCGTGGGTGACGTAGATCGCGGTCATGCCGATATCGCGCTGCAGATGGTTCAGGAAGGCCCGCGCCTCCAGCCGCAGCTTGGCGTCGAGGTTGGAGAGCGGCTCGTCGAAGAGATAGACCTGCGACGGGTGCACCAGCGCCCGGGCCAGCGAGGCGCGCTGCTGCTGGCCGCCGGAGATCTGCGACGGGAGCCGGTCCAGCAGATGGCCGATCTGCAGGATGTCCGCCACCTCCTGGGTCCGGCCGCGCCGGGCCTCCACGGGGGCGCCGCGGACCTTCAGCGGATAGCCGATGTTCTGGCCCAGCGACATGTGCGGGTAGAGGGCATAGTCCTGGAACACCATCGACAGGTTGCGGTCCCTCGGCGGCTTCCGGGTGACGTCCGTGCCGCCGATCAGGATGCGGCCGGCGGTCGGCTGCTCCAGCCCCGCCACCATGCGCAGCGTCGTGGTCTTGCCGCAGCCGGAGGGCCCGAGCAGGCAGACGAAGTCGCCGTCGCCGATGTGGAGGTCGATGTCGCGCACCACCGTTAGGTCGCCGAAGGCTTTTTGGACCTTCTCCAGCGTTACGGAAGCCATCGGACCTCGCTCACGATTTGATGCCGCCGAAGAACCGGAAGCCGAACTTCCAGCTGACGAAGAGGTAGAGCGCCACCACCGGCGCCGAATAGACCACGGCATAGGCCGAGAGCAGGGTGACGACCGGCGTCCCGGCCTCGGAATAATAGGAGTAGATCGCCAGCGCCGCCGGCATGCGGGATTCGCTGCGCAGCAGCACGAAGGGGATCAGGAAGCTGCCCCAGATCTGCACGAAGGCCCAGACCGCGACGACCACCACGCCGGGGCGGATCACCGGCAGGGCGACGTCGAAGAAGGCGCGCAGCGTTGAGGCGCCGGCCACCAGCGCCGATTCCTCATAGGTGCGGGGCAGCCCGTCGATGAAGTCGCGCAGGATGAACATCGCGGTCGGCAGCAGGCCGCCGGCGAAGACCAGGATCACCGCGATGTGGGTGTCGACCAGGCCGATGGCGCTGACGATCAGGAAGATTGGCACCATGGCGGCGGAGCCGGAGACGACCGACGAGAACAGCAGCAGCAGATACGTGATCGGCCCCTTGCCCGGCACCGGCGCCCGCGACATGGCATAGGCCGCCAGCGTCGCCGCCGCGGTCACCAGGGCGACGCCGCCGACGCTCTGGATCAGGCTGTTCAGCAGCGCCCGCATGGCGAAGCCGTTCTCGAACGCCTTGGCGAAGTTGCCGAGGGTAAACGGGTCCGGCACCGCCAGCCCCAGCTCGGCCCGCGCGTTGAACGGCGCCAGCACGAACCACAAGAGCGGCAGGGCGAAGACCAGGCCGATCAGCGCCGCCAGGCCGGCGAACAGGATGCGGAGGAGGAGGGGGCGCAGCGCCATCTCAATGCTCCGCCACGGCCTTGCGGCGCCGCGCCAGGCCGAGATAGACCAGCGCGAAGGCCAGGTTGATCAGCATGATGACGACGCCGACCGCGGCGCCGCGGCCGAACTCGAAATGCTTGAAGGCCAGCTGGTAAGTGTAGATCGACAGGATCTCGGTGCGGAAGGACGGGCCGCCGCCGGTCAGCAGGAACGGCGTGAACACGTTGAAGGTCCACATCGTCACCAGGATCAGGTCGGTCACGACATGGCCGCGGATCAGCGGCAGGGCGATGTCGCGCAGCTTCTGCCAGGACGAGGCGCCGACGACGTTCGCGGTCTCGAAATAGCTCGGCGGGATCGACTGCAGCGCCGAGGAGAACAGCATCATCGAGAAGGCGGTGCCGCGCCAGGTGTTGAACACCACGATGGCCAGGAACGGCATCTCCAGCAGCCAGTCCGGCCGGGGCAGGCCGAGCGTGCCCAGGATGCCGTTCAGCGTGCCGGCGTCGCGGTCGAGATAGGCGAACCAGGCGAAGCCGATCACCACCTCCGGCAGGATCCAGGCCGCCACCACCGCCGCCTGGATGGCCGCCTTCAGGGCCGCATGGATGTTCTGCAGCAGCCAGGCCAGCAGCAGCCCCAGCAGCGCCTGGCCGATCAGGGCCGAGAGCAGCACGAACTGGACGGTCAGGATCAGCGACGCGCCGAACTCGCCGGGGGCGAAGAACGAGCCGGCGTCGAACAGCGAGGTGTAGTTCTGCAGCCCGACGAAGTCCGGATGAAGCGCGGTGCGGCCCAGCAGCGTGCGGTTGGTGAAGCTGACCGCGATGATCCAGAAGAACGGGACGACGACGAACAGCCCGACCAGCACCCCGGCCGGGACCATGAAGGCGGCCCCGGACCGGGCAGAGAGCAGGGTGGGGCGGTTCTCCATCATCCTCCCCCTCCCCTCGCGGGWGGGGGTAGGGGGAGGGGGCTGCCGCAGATCGAGCGGTCGTCGCGAGAGCGTGCCCGTACACCGGATAACGGCCTTTGGGCATTCGCGCGCGGACGCGCGCAGACCCCTCCCCCTGGCCCCCTCCCGCAAGGGGAGGGGGAGATTAAAAGGCGGACGGTCACGACGCAGCCATCCTCAGCTCTTGCTGATGGTGTTGGCCTCGCCGACGATCTTCTTCACGGCGGCGCCGTAGCGGGCCATCGCCTCCTCCGGCGTGGCGTTGCCGGAGACCACGGCCTCGGTCATGCGCTGCAGCTCGGCCGAGACCTTGTCGTAGTTGGGGTCGTTCGGCCGCGCCGTGGTGATCGGCATCAACGCCTTGGCGGTGTCCTGCAGGAAGGTCGAGTTCGGCACCGGCACGTCGTCGCGGATGCGGATCCGCTCCTCGAAACCCTGATAGGCGGCCAGCGCCGGTTGGCTGTTCATGAAGGCCAGCAGCGCCCAGGCCTCCTTCGGGTTCTGGGTGTTCGGGTTCAGCACGAAGCCGGTGCCGCCGGAGATGGTGACGAAGTCGCGCCCGTCCAGCCCGCGGCCCGCCGCCTGGGCCGGGATCTTGGCCCAGCCCATGGTGTGGTCGCGGTCGGCCACGGCGAACTCGCTGCCCGACGCGGTGACCGAGCGGTAGAACCAGTCGCCCTCCACCAGCATCGCGGTCTTGCCGTCGCGGAAATTGGCGAAGCTGCGGTTGCGGCCGTCGGCCAGCAACTGGGCGCGCTGGTCGCCCAGCTTCTCGTCGACATAGATGGTCTTGTACAGATTCAGCGCCGCCAGGATCGCCGGGCTGCCGGTGATCCATTTGCCGTCCTTGTCCTGCAGCGCCTCGCCGGCGCCGAGCAGCAGCGGGTAATAGCCCTGCATGGTGGTGGCCTCGCCCATCGAGACCCCGGCGTTGATCTGCAGCGGGAAGCTCTCCGGGTCGGCCTTCTTCAGGGCGCGCGCGGCCGCAAGCAGCTCGTCCCAGCTGGCCGGCTGCCAGCCCTCGGCCTTCAGCCCGGCCTTAGCGAACACGTCGCGGCGGTAGTAGATGACGCGGACATCGGTGCCCTCGGCCAGGCCGTAGCGCTTGCCCTGGTAGGACATCAGCGCCTGGGCGCCGGCCGAGATATGCGGCCAGCCGTCCCAGCCGTCGACCTCGGAGCCGGCGATCTCGTCGAGCGGCTTCAGCAGGCCACCCTCGACGAAGCTCGGGATCAGGAAGCCGTCGAAGCTGGAGACGTCGGCGCCGGCGCCGGTGGAGAAGTCGAGCGCTAGCTGCTGGGTCAGCTGCTCGTCGGTGCCGCCGAAGCTCTTCAGCGTCACGGTATTGCCGGCGCCGGCCGGGGTCTTGGCGAACTCGGGAATGACCCAGGTCTTGATCCAGGTCGCCAGCTCGGTGTTCACGCCGCCCTCGACGCAGCGGCAGACGATCGACAGATCGGCGGCTTTCGCCGGCGCGCTCCAGGACAGGGTTGCGAGCAGGCCGGCGGCGAGAATCCCCAGGCGATGTGCGGTCATGCGCTGTGTCCTCCCATGGCGGCGCATCCTTCAGGCGGGATGCGGCTTCGAGCAGAAGTGAACACGCTTTCAGTTTTCCGTCAATCGGGATCGCTCTGATCCTTGGATATCGCCACATCCGCTCGTGGATACGAGGGATACAGCCAAATTCCCGTGCGACTATGCTTGACAGCCCCATGCCGTCTGCCCAGTGTGACTGAAAGCGATTTCAGTTGAGGCGCAGGTGGCACGCGAGGACCAGCCCAGGGGACAATCCATCGCCGAGATAGTGGCGGACCGGGCCAAGGTCTCGCGCGCCGCGGTCTCGCGGGCGTTCAACCCGAAGGCGCCGCTCAGGGCCGACAAGCGTGCGCTGGTGCTGCGCATCGCCGAGGAGATGAACTACATCCCGAACATGGCCGGCCGGGCGCTGGCCACCCAGCGGTCGCATCTGGTCGGAGTGATCGTGCCGCATGTCTGCAGCCCCTGGGAAAGCCTCGAGATCGACGCGCTGACCACGGCGCTGCAGGACCGCGGTTTCGCCACGCTGCTGTTCAAGACCCGGATCGACCGCAGCCTGGACCCGAAGCTGTTGTCCTATATGCGGGCCTACAACCCGGACAGCGTGGTGGTGTTCACCGAGAACGTGCCGCCCGACCAGCTGCACCGCGCCTTCGACCAGGCGGTGCCGGTCTATGTCGATTATCCGAACGAGGCCGCCGATCCGGGGCCGCTGCCGGAATCCGGGATGCATCGCTTCGACTGCCTGCGGGTGCTGCAGCGCGACGGCATCGAGCAGGCGGTAGCCCTCTTGTCCGGCTTCGGCCGCCGCCGCTTCGCCTATCTGGCCGGCAACCCGAACGCCCAGGCCAACACGGCGCGGCTGCGCACGCTGCAGCAGGTGCTGACGGCGCGCGGCCTGCCGCCGGCCGCGGTGGTCGAGGGCGATTTCAGCTACCAGCGCGGCCACGATGCCATCATCGAGCTGTTCCGGGCCGGGCCGGGCGCCGAGGCGGTGTTCGCCGCCAACGACGTCAGCGCCTTCGGCGCGCTCGACGCCCTGCGCCATGCCCTGGGGCGGAAGGTGCCGGAGGATGTCGGCGTCGTCGGCTTCGACGACATCGACCAAGCCGCCTGGCGCAGCTACGACCTCACCACCATCAAGATCGATGTGGAGGAACGGGTGGCCGCGCTCGTGCGGCTGATCCTGCAGCGCCTGCAGCACCGGGCCGCCCCGCCGCTGGTCGAGACGATCCGCACCAAGCTGGTCGTCCGCAGCACCGTGGGTTAGGAGCCCGCCCGCAAATGCTACTGGCGTGGCCGCTTGATGCCGGTTTCTCCGCTTCCGGTGCTCACGGACGAAATGTCCGCTGCGCGCCGGTTCTCGAAACCGACACCAATCGACTCACGCCAGCGCATTTTCGGACGAGCTCCTGCAGCCCTACAAGGACCACCCGATGACCGGCCGGACGATCCACCTCGTCTTCAAGACGCATCTCGACATCGGCTTCACCCAGCTGGCCGAGACGGTGCGGCGGGAATACCACGAGGTGTTCATCCCGCGCGCGATCGACACCGGCGAGCACTTCTTCGCCGAGGACCCGGCGCAGCGCATGTTCGTCTGGACCACCGGCGCCTGGCTGATCTGGGATCATCTCGAGACCCAGCCGCGCGACAAGGTGCGGCGGCTGGAGCAGGCGATCGAGCGCGGGCTGATCCGCTGGCACGGCCTGCCCTTTACCACCCACACCGAGTTGATGTCGCCGGCGCTGTTCCGCGCCGGCCTGTCCTATGCGCAGGAGTTGGACCGCCGCTTCGGCACCAGCACTATCGCCGCCAAGATGACCGACGTGCCCGGCCACCCGCTGGGCATCGTGCCGATCCTGGCCGAGGCCGGCATCCGCTTCCTGCACATCGGCGTCAACTCGGCCTCGACCCTGCCGGAGGTGCCGCCGCTGTTCCGCTGGCGCGCGCCGTCGGGCGAGGAGGTGCTGGTGGCCTATCAGAGCAGCTACGGCGCCACCTTCTTCCCCGAGGGGATGGACCAGGGCCTGAGCTTCGCCCACACCTCGGACAATGTCGGGCCGCAGGGCATCTCGGCGGCGGCGGAATGCCATCGCGAGCTGCGGGCGGCGAATCCGGGTGCCGCGATCCGGGCCTCGACCCTGGATGATTTCGCCGCCACGATCTGGCCGCAGCGCGAGCGCTTCCCGGTGGTCGACCGCGAGATCGGCGACAGCTGGATCCATGGCAGCGCCAGCGATCCAGAGAAGACGGCACGGTTCCTGGCACTGCAGCGGGTCTATGACCGGTTCGCGGAGGAGGGGCTGGACGCGAGTCGGTTGGCCTTCGGGCAGCGCCTGGCGATGGTCGCCGAACACACCTGCGGCGTCGACGTGAAGACGTTCCTGCGCGACGAGGCGGCCTGGGACCGGCCGGAGTTCGAGGCGGCGCGGTGGCTGGACCCGCGCTTCGGCTTCGCCGAGAGCTCCTGGGCCGAGCAGCGCGGATACCTCGATGCGGCCGTGGAGGCGCTGTCCCCGGCCGACCGCCCGGCGGCGGAGCAGGCACTGGCCGAACTGCAGCCGGGCGCTCCGGCCGCCGGCGACATGGATCGGAGCATCCGGACGATCGAGATCTGGGTGAACGATTGGCATCTCACCGTCGACGGCGAAAACGGGGGCCTACGCGAGATCTTTCGGCGAGGTGAGCCCATACTGGCGGGGCTCGATGGTAGCCTGATCAGCTATACCTATGAGAGCTACGACGCGGCCGATGTTGCCGCGCATATGCAGGGCTATCTGACGCAACAGATCGAATGGGCCCTGCTGGACCATGGCAAGCCGGGGTTGGAGCGGGCGCGGACCGCGCGCTCCGCTGTTTGGCGGCCGCGCCTGACGGGGTTCACGCAGGATAGTTCCAGCCTGACTCTGCTGCTGGACCTGCCCGAAGAGGCGCATGCCGTCTTCGGCGCCCCGCGGCGGGCGGAACTGCGAATCGCCCCGGCGGAGGACGCGCTCGACCTCGTCCTGGTGCTGCGCGACAAGCCGGCGAACCGGATGCCGGAGGCGAGTTTCCTGAGCTTCACCCCGGCCGGAATCGAGAGCTGGGACTTCCGGAAGATGGGGCTGTGGCAGCCGGCCGGCCGCATCACGCCCCGGGGCGGGGGTCAGCTGCAGGCGGTGTCCGGCATCCGCGGCCGGCTGGCGCATGGCGGCACCCCCCTGCTGCAGTCGCTCGACGCGCCGCTGGCGGCGCCGGCCGCCTCGCCCTTCATGCCCTTCACCCCGGGCCTGCCGGACTTCTCCGGCGGCGTGCGGATCAACCTGCACAACAACAAATGGGGCACCAACTTCCCGATGTGGTGTGAGGGCACGCTGCAGTTCCGCTTCCGGCTGCGCTTGACGGCCGGCGGCTGAGGCCCGGTCACCGCGGGACTCGCTCCGTCCGGTAGGTGTCGCGCGCAACGAGCCCGATCTGATCGCGGCGGACGCCCAAATCAGCGAGCAGGTGGTCGCTGAGCGCCAGCAGCTTCGCCGTATCCCGCCGCAGCCGAAGCCGCTGCCGGACCCAGGCGACGCCGCGGACGATTGTGGTCAGGATCGCCGGCCGGGCGGCCGGAGCGGTTGCCCGCGACCCGCGGGGTGAAACGATCATGGTCATCTCGGATCCTCCTTGGATGCCGATCCCACCATGGCCCGCTCGGGCAGGGGATCGCTGTCACCGGCGTCACACGCACACTGCCGGCCGCAGGACTGGGCCTGCGGGCCGGTCGATGTTTCGGCCGTAGCCGACTCCCTGTTGGCAGTCCGCGTTGGAAGCCGCTACGAATCGGGCATGTCAGCGGAATTCCTGCCGAGGATGGGGAGATCGTCCATGCGTGCTTCACTCGCCGGTCTCGTCGCCCTGCTGGCGGTTGCGGCCGTCGCCGGCCCGACCCGCGCACGGGCCGATGACTGCGACAGCGCCCAGAGCCAGGCGGATCTGAACGAATGCTACGGCAAGGCGTTCAAGGCGTCGGATGCCGAGCTGAACAAGCTCTACAAGGAGATCACGGCCCGGCTGAAGGACGACGCGGACAAGACCAGGCTGCTGGTGGCGACGCAGCGGGCCTGGGTCGCCTTCCGTGACGCGGAGTGCAGTTTCCAGGAATCCGCCGTCGCGGGCGGCACCGCCGCCCCGATGATCCACGCGATGTGCCTGGACGGCCAGACCAAGAGCCGGATCGAGGACTTCAAGGCCTATCTCAACTGCGAGGAAGGCGACATGAGCTGCCCGGTCCCGGCGGCGAACTGATCAGCGCAGCAGCTTGAGCGAGCCGGTCAGCGACTTGATCCATTTCTCCGGGCCGGCGAGGCCCAGCCCGTCGATCGACTCCTCGCCCAGGTCGCGGCCAGGGAAGGCGGCCTCGTATTCGGCATAGGCGTGCAGCGACCGGGCGAAGGCCGGGAAGGGCACCACCGCCCGCTCGCCCGCTCCCTTGTCCGGTTGCGCCAGCGCCTTCAGCAGCAGCGCCCGGATCACCGCCGCATCGGCCTGCAGCACTGGCACCGGCTGGTTCGAGCTGATGTCGATGGTGCGGTCGTGGCGGTCGGTCAGCTGTCGCGCTGCCAGGGCCGGCAGCCGGGCCCCCAGGCCGATGGCGATGGCGCCGGCGGTGTTGGCGATCAGCCCGAGCGGCAGGTCGGGGTTCACGACGATGGTGAGGCGGAGATCCTGGGTCATGGCGGCTTTCAGGAGAATGTCTTCTGCCCGGCAGGATACATCCCGCTGCTTGGTCGATCCTGCCTATCCTTGCGCTAATCACCCGGGTTTCTGGTAGAGTCTACCGAGATGAATCCTCTTCAAGGCAGATCATGCTCGAACCGGTCGATCTCCGCATCCTGGCCGCCCTGCAGCAGGACGGCCGGCTGACCAACCAGGCGCTGTCGGCCGAGGTCGGGCTGTCGACCTCGCCCTGCTGGCGCCGGGTCCGCCAGCTGGAGGAGGACGGCGTCATCCAGGGCTATGCGGCGCTGCTGGACCGGCGGCGGATCGGCCTCGGCGTGCTCGCCTTCATCCGGGTCAGGATCGACAGCCACAGCGAGGCCGAGGCGGAAGAATTCTCCGAGAGCGTCCGGCAACTGCCGGAGGTGGTCGCCTGCTACAGCATCGCCGGCGATTCGGACTTCCTGCTGCAGGTCGTGGCCTGTCCATTGTCCTGAGGGTGAGATGCGCATTCGCGATGCCGAGACCGGCGACATCGCCGGTATCCTGGCGATCTACAACGACGCGGTGGCCCACACGACCGCGATCTGGAGCGAGACCGTGGTCGACGCAGCGAACCGCGCCGCCTGGCTGGCGGAGCGCCGGCGCCTCGGCTATCCGGTGCTGGTGGCGATCGACGATGACGGCCGGGTGGCGGGGTACGCCTCCTTCGGCGACTGGCGCGCCTGGGACGGCTACCGCAACACCGTCGAGCATTCGGTCTATGTCCACCGCGACCGGCGCGTCGGCGGGGTCGGCAAGGCCCTGATGCTGGAGCTGATCGTCCGGGCGAAGGCGCTCGGCAAGCACGTCATGGTCGCGGGCATCGAGGCCGGCAACGCCGGCTCGATCCGGCTGCACGAATCGCTCGGCTTCGAGCCGGCCGGGGTGATGCGCGAGGTCGGCGCGAAGTTCGGCCGCTGGCTCGACCTGGCCTTCCTGCAACTGCGGCTCGACGATCGCGCCGGTCCGGACGGGCGGGCCTGATGGGCGCCGCCCCGACGGTAGCGCTGCTGGTTTCGGCCGGACTCTGCCTCGTGCTGCAGAACCTGCTGATGGTCCGGATCACGCTGTCGGCCTCGACCGTGCTGATCGCGCTGGTGATCAACTCCGCCGTCGGGCTGACGGTGCTGCTCAGCCTGCTGCTGATCCGCGACGGCGCAAGTGGCGTGGCCGAGGCGGTGTCGGCCCTGCGGCCCTGGGCATTTCTGCCGGGGCTGCTCGGCTCGTTCTTCGTCTTCGCCGGGATCCTCGGCTACCAGCGGCTGGGGGCGGCGCCCACCATCGCCATTCTGGTGGCGAGCCAACTGGTGGCCGGGCTGGCCGCGGACCAGCTGAAGCCTGGCGCCCAGGCCCTCTCGGCGCAAGGGCTGCCGGTCCTCGGCGCGATCCTGCTGGTCGCCGGGGCCGTCCTGGTCGCCCGGCGGGGCGTCTGACCGCTCAGGCCCCCGGCCGGCCGAGCCAGCCTTCGCCGTCGATCACCGCATCGACGGCACGGGCGATCTCGTGCGGGCCCTTGCCCTGGGCCCGTAGCTCGGCGCGCAGCAGGCCGAGCCGGGCCAGGCGGGCGCCCCAATCGCGATGGATCAGCCGCTCGGCGAACAGGCGCAGCCGGCCGGCCAGGCGCGGGCTCTGGCCGCCGGTCGAGATCGCCACCACCAGGTCGCCGCGGCGGACGATCGCCGGCAGGTGGAAATCGCACAACGCCGTGCGATCCTCGACATTGACCAGCAGGCCAAGCTGGCGGGCGAGGTAGGCGAGGTCGGCGGCACGGGCCTCGTCGAGATCGGCCACCAGCAGCAGCCGCTGGACACCGAGATCGGCCGCACTGGGCAGCCGGCGCCGCAACCGCGAACCGGCGGCCAGCACCAGGTCCGGCGACGGCGCATCGGAGAACACGGTGACGGTGAAGCCGCCCTCGTCCAGCTGGGCCAGGCGATGCACCGTCTTGTCACCGATGCCGACCAGGGCGACCGGCACCGCCTCCGGGCACAGCGTGATCGGCAGCATCACAGAGCCTTGCCGCCGGGCAGCAGGGCGGCGAGCTTGTCGTTGCCCTGGCGATGGCACCAGTCGCCGAAGCCCTCGCCCGGCTGCCGGTCCTGCGCGAAGGCGCCGAGCAGCGGGTCCAGCGTGTCGGCGATCGCCGCCTCGGGCACCTTCTCGGTCAGCTTGCTGTTCAGCCGGGTGCCTTCGAAATCGCCGCCGAGGAACAGGGCGAAGGTGCCGGGGGTGCGGCCGACCAGGCCGATGTCGCCGGCATAGGGGCGGGCGCAGCCATTCGGGCAGCCGGTGATGCGGATGCTGATCCGCTCCTCGATCAGTCCGTGCTTGCGCAGGGCCGCCTCGACCGAATCGATCAGCGGCTCGCGGATGCGCTCGGCCTCGGACAGCGCCAGGCCACAGGTCGGAAGGGCCGGGCAGGCCAGGGCCCAGCGGCGCACGGCGGTCAGATCCTCGGCGAAGACCACGCCGTGGCTGCGCAGATGCGCCGTGATCTCGTCGCGCTCATTGGCGGCGATGTCGGCGATCAGGATGTCCTGCTGCGGCGTCAGCACCGCCGGCTTGGCCCAGTTCTCGAACAGGCTGCGCAGCGCGGTGCGCAGCCGCACATTCGGGCCGTCCTCGATCCGGCCGCTGGCCACCGGCAGGCCCAGCCAGAATCGGCCGTCGCCCTGCTCGTGCCAGCCGAGATGGTCGGGCACCTGGAACGGCGCGTGCGGCAGCGGGTCGGCCAGGACCCGGCCGAACTGGCGCTCCAGCTCCTTGCGGGTCCAGTCCAGGCCCATGTCGTCGAGCACGTATTTCAGCCGGGCGCGCTTGCGGTCGGCGCGGTTGCCGTGGTCGCGGTACAGGCGGATCACCGCCTCGGCGCCCTGCAGGAGCTCGCCCGGGCCGACCGAGGCGATCGGCGACGCCATGCGGGCATGGGTGCCGGCCTTGGTATGGGTCAGCCCCTGGCCGCCGCCGAGATTGAGGTTGTACCCGACCAGTTGGTCGCCCTCGAACACCGAGAGGATGCCGAGATCCTGCGTCAGCAGGTCGATCGAGTTGTCCTCGGGCGTGGCGAGGCCGATCTTGAACTTCCGCGGCAGGTAAGTGGTGCCGTACAGCGGCTCGTCCACCGATTCGGCCGGGGTCTGGTTCTCCTCGTCGAGGAACAGCTCGTAATAGGCCMGGCTCTTCGGCAGCAGCCGCGTCGACAGGAAACGGGCATCCGCCTCCAGCCGCGCATGCACCGCGTCGCGGATCGGCGCCGGGGTGGTCATGACGTTGCGCACCACGTCGCCGCAGGCAGACATGGTGGTCAGCATCGAGTGATTGATGTCGGCGATCGTCGCCTTCAGGTTTCCCTTCAGCACGCCGTGGAATTGGATTCCCTGGCGCGTGGTAATCCGCAGCGTTCCATTGGAATACCTGTCGGCGATGGCATCGAGAGCCAGGTACTGCTCGGCCGTGAGCCGCCCGCCCGGGATGCGGGCGCGGACCATGAACTGGTATTCCTTCTCCAGCCCCTGCTTCTTCCGCGGTGTCGCGGTGTCGCGGTCGTACTGCTCATAACTGCCGTGGAATTTCAGCAGGTTATAGCTTTCCTCGGTGACCGAGGGACCGGGGGTGAGGAGGTCGGCGGCGATGCCGCCGCGCAGGAATCGACTCTGTTCCTTCACGCCTTCGACGGCGGAAAGCTTCGGCGGAGCCGCAGGAGCGGCGGACTGTTCGGCGGACATCGGCGGCGGCGTTCTATCCACAATTGATGGTTGACATTAGGCTTCTGATTCACACACAGTCAACCAGCAAATGCACTCTATTTTACAGTAAAGTAGGAGCAATTGCCGAGCATGAGCACCCGATGTCCGCCTCTGCCGCTGCCACTTCGCAGCTCGAACAGGAGCTGATCGCCGCCGATTTCGCCGGGCTGGACGGGTGTGCGCTGATCGAAAAGGTGCTGGCGGATTCCAGGCTTGGCCAGGTCGCGCTGGTGTCGTCCTTCGGCACCGAATCCGCGGTGCTGCTGGCCCTGGTGGCCGAGGTCGCGCCGGCCACGCCGGTCGTCTTCCTCGACACGCTGCGGCATTTCGGCGAGACTCTGCGCTATCGCGACCGCTTGGTCGCGCAGCTCGGACTCGAGGATGTACGCTCGGTCAGGCCCGACCCCGCTGAGATCGCCAGACGAGACCCCGACCTGCTGCTGTTTCAGCGTGACCCGGACGCGTGCTGCGCGCTGCGCAAGGTCGAGCCGCTGGAACGGGCGCTGTCCGGCTTCGGTGGCTGGATCACCGGCCGCAAGCGGTTCCAGGCGCTCACCCGGGCCGATCTGCCGGCGGTCGAATGGGCGCCCGATGAGGGCCGCTTCAAGATCAATCCGCTGGCCGGCTGGTCGCCCGACCGGGTCGCCGCGGAATTCGAGGCGCGCGATCTGCCCCGCCATCCGCTGGAGGCCGACGGCTTCCTGTCGATCGGCTGCATGCCCTGTACCGAGCGGGTCGCGCAGGGCGCAGACCCGCGCTCCGGCCGCTGGTCTGGCCAAGACAAGACCGAATGCGGTATCCACCGCACCGCCGATCCCTCCCCAGTCACGTTCCTTTAGGCCATGAATCATCTCGACGAACTCGAAGCGGAGAGCATCACCATCCTCCGCGAGGCCTTCGCCCGCATCGATCGGCTGGCGCTGCTGTGGTCCATCGGCAAGGATTCCACCCTGATCCTGTGGCTGCTGCGCAAGGCGTTCTTCGGCCACGTGCCGTTCCCGCTGATCCAGCTCGAGACCCATATGGAGCTGCCGGAGGTGTACGAGTTCCGCGACTGGCTGGTGCGCGAGTGGAACCTGCCCCTGATCATCGAGGACTGCCCGCCGGAGGAGGACATGGACCCGACCCTGGCGGCGGGGGCCCGGGCGGCGGCGCGCAAGACCGAGGGGCTGAAGGCGGTGGTCCAGCGCGAGGGCTTCGAGGGCATCATCGTCGGCATCCGCCGCGACGAGCAGGGCACGCGGGCGAAGGAGCGGGTGTTCAGCCCGCGCAGCTTCGAGGGCGCCTGGGACGTGGCCGACCAGCCGGCCGAGTTCTGGGGCCAGTACAAGACCCGGTTCGAGCCCGGCACCCATGTCCGGATCCATCCGATCCTGAAATGGACCGAGATCGACGTCTGGCGCTACACCCAGCGCGAGGGCATCCCGATCGTGCCGCTGTACCTGGCCAAGGACGGGCTGCGCTATCGCTCGCTCGGCGAGAAGAACATCACCCTGCCGGTGGCCAGCGACGCCGACACGATCGAGGCGATCATTGCCGAGCTCGAGACCACCAAGGTCTCCGAACGGTCCGGCCGGATCATCGACAACGAGACCGAGGACGGTTTCGAGCGCCTCCGCAGCGCGGGGTACATGTGATCATGGACGGAATCGTCGCCCTGCACCCGGCCCTGGCCGCCGCCCGCACCCTGCGCGTCGTCATCGCCGGCCATGTCGACCACGGCAAGTCGACCCTGATCGGCCGCCTGCTGCACGACACCGGTGCGCTCGGCCCCGAGCGCGTCACCGCGGTCGAGGCAATGAGCAAGAAGCGCGGCATGCCGTTCGAATGGTCGTTCCTGATCGACGCGCTGCAGTCGGAGCGCGACCAGGGCATCACCATCGACACGGCCGAGGTGCAGTTCCGCACCCCGCGCCGGCGCTATGTGCTGATCGACGCGCCGGGCCATGCCGAGTTCCTCAAGAACATGGTCTCCGGCGCCGCCGGGGCCGATGCGGCGCTGCTGCTGGTCGATGCCCGCGAGGGCACGCTGGAGCAGTCGCGCCGCCACGCGCTGATCCTCGGCCTGCTCGGCATCACCCAGGTGGTGGTGGCGATCAACAAGATGGACCTGGTGGGATACGACCAGGCCCGCTATCAGGCCGTGGTCGACGAGATCTCGGCCTATCTCGGCAGCGTCGGCATCACCCCCTCGGTGGTGGTGCCGGTGGCCGCCCGGCACGGCGAGAACATCGCCACCCGCTCGGCCCTGATGCCCTGGCATGACGGGCCGTCGCTGGTCGAGGCGCTGGATGGGCTGGAGGCGGCGCCGACGCCGACCGACCAGCCGCTGCGCCTGCCGGTGCAGGACGTCTACAAATTCGACGAGCGGCGCATCGTCGCCGGCCGGATCGAGAGCGGCGGGCTGGCGGTCGGCCAGACGCTGCGCTTCGCGCCCTCGGGCAAGGTCGCGCGCATCGCCGCGATCGAGAGCTGGCCGGCGGCCGAGATCACCACGGCCAAGGCCGGCCAGGCCGTCGGGCTGACGCTCGACCCGCCGGTCTTCGTCGAGCGCGGCCAGATCGCGACCCTGGTCGACGAGGCGCCGGCGAGCGCGACCCGTCTGAAGCTGCGCCTGTTCTGGCTGGCGCGCGAGCCGCTGCGCCCCGGCGCACGGTTGACGCTGCGCCTGGCATCCGCCGAGCATACGGTGACGGTGGAGCGCATCGCCCATGTGGTCGAGGTGCACACGCTGGAGACCCGGACCGCGGAGCTGGTGCGGCGCAACGAGACGGCGGAGATCGAGGTGGTCGGCCGCACCGCCATCGCCTTCGACCGCCATGCCGAGCTGCCGGGCACCGGCCGCGGCGTGCTGTTCGACGGCTACGACGTCGTGGGCGGCGTCACCATCCTCGACGCGACCGGCGATAGCCGCCTGCTGTTCCCGACCGAGCGGCGGGTCGATGCCGCGGCACGGCGCATCGCCAACGGCCATGCCGGCGGCGTGGTCTGGCTGACCGGCCTGTCCGGTGCCGGCAAGTCGACCCTGGCGACGGCGCTGGAATCCCGCCTGTTCGCCCGCGGCTGGCAGGCCACGGTGCTGGACGGCGATTCGCTGCGCACCGGCCTGGGCCGCGACCTCGGTTTCTCGACCGAGGACCGGGCCGAGAATGTCCGCCGCGCGGCCGAGGTGGCGCGCCTCTTCGCCGAGGCCGGGCTGATCGCGATCGTGGCCCTGATCTCGCCGGAGCGCTGGCACCGGGCGCTGGCCGGCGACGTGATCGGCGACGGCTTCCGCGAGGTGTTCGTGAAGGCCGACCTGGCGATCTGCGAGCAGCGCGACCCGAAGGGCCTCTACGCCAAGGCGCGCCGCGGCGAGATCCAGGGCTTCACCGGGGTCTCCGCCCCCTATGAGGCGCCGGAGACGCCGGACCTGACGATCGACACCGGCGCGATGCCGGTGGATGCCGCGATCGACCTGCTGGAATCCTTCGCCATCACCAGCTTCGCCGGCGCCGCCAAGCGGGCCGGGGAGGACGCGGATCCGTCGATTTAGCCCTGCTCTCTTCTGTCATGCCCGGGCTTGACCCGGGCATCCAGAGGCTGTCGACATTTTCTGGATTGCCGGGTCAAGCCCGGCAATGACAAATGGAGAGGGCGACAGCCGGCCTACCGGCTCTCGTCGATCAGCGCGCGCAGGCGTGCCATCGCCTCGTCATAGGGAACCGGGGGCTGCGTGCTGGCCAGGGCCGCTTCGACCTTGGAACGGAACCAGCGATCATAGGCCTCGGCCTCTTCGACCGTGGCGAACTCGGATTCGATCGGGGACAGGGCACGGCTCATGCCCTCAATATAGGGGCTTTCCGGGCCGGTGACCACCGGCCCGGCTCACTCCACCCCGGCGTCCTTGCGCAGCAGGGCGCGCAGCTCCTGCGGCAGGGCGGCCCAGTGCTGGTTGGTCAGGGCGCCGTGCAGGGCGTAGAGGGCGTTGACCGTGATCAGATCCGGCTGCGCCGCCTTCAGGCGCTGCCAGGCCTCGACCGGGCCGATGGCGCGCAGCTCGGTCTCGGTGGTGATGCCGACGGCGGCTAGCCACTCCGCGGTCTTGGGCCCGAGATTGGGCAGGGACGAGATCGGGCGCTCCCTCACGGCCGCAGCAGCCCCATGATGTCCTGCGTCTCGGCCAGCACCGGCGCCGCGATCGCGGCGGCCTTCTCGCCGCCCCGGCGCAGCACGGCGTCGACATGGCCCGGATCGGCCATCAGCCGGCGCATCTCGCCGCCGATCGGCGCCAGCACCGCCACAGCGACGTCGGTCAGGGCGCCCTTGAAGGTCGAGAACGGCGCGCCGCCGAACTCGGCCAGCACCGAATCGACATCCTTGCCGGCCAGCGCGCCGTAGATGTTGACCAAGTTCTCGGCCTCCGGCCGGCTCGTCAGCCCCGCGGCCTCGGTGGGAAGCGGCTCGGGGTCGGTCTTGGCGCGGCGGAACTTCAGCGCGATGGTGTCGGCGTCGTCGGTCATGTTGATGCGGCTGTAGTCGGACTCGTCCGACTTGCTCATCTTCTTCGACCCGTCGCGCAGGCTCATCACCCGGGTGGCGGAGCCGAGGATCTGCGGCTCCGGCAGCGGGAAGAACTCGACGCCGTAGCGCTGGTTGAACGACTGGGCGATGTCGCGAGTCAGCTCCAGATGCTGTTTCTGGTCCTCGCCGACCGGCACATGCGTGCCTTTGTACAGCAGGATGTCCGCCGCCATCAGCACGGGATAGGCCAAGAGGCCGTGCATCGCCGTGTCCTGCTGCTTGCCGGCCTTGTCCTTGAACTGGGTCATCCGCCGCAGCCAGCCCAGCGGGGTGACGCAGGAAAACAGCCAGGCCAGCTCGCTGTGCTGGGGCACCTGGCTCTGCGCGAACAGGATGCTGCGTGCCGGGTCGATGCCGACCGCCAGCAGCGTCGCCGCCAGCTCGCGGATATGGGCGCGCAGCTCGACCGGATCCTGTGGCTGGGTCAGAGCGTGCAGGTCGACGACGCAGTAGATGGTCTCGAACTCCGCCCCGTCCTGCAGCGCCACCCAGTTCCGCACCGCGCCGAGATAGTTGCCGAGGTGCATGTTGTGGGTGGGCTGGATGCCCGAGAAGATGCGCTTCATGTCCGCCGATGCCGCAGAGGGTGGGGGAGGCTCGGTTTATGGCCGGGGCGATACAGCCGGGTCAACCCGCCTGATGTCCGCGGCGCCGGAACTTGGCCAGCTCGCCGCGGTCGACCGCGCCCAGCAGTAGGCACAGGACGGCGTAGAGGGCGACGCCGCCGGCGATCAGCGTCGCCAGTGCCGCGCCGCCGGTCGCCGTCATGGCCTGCCGGGCCAGCAGCAGCCCGGCCGCCATGCCCAGCGCCGCCAGCAGGATCCGGCCGCCGCGCCGGCGCAGCCCGGCATCAACCGGCAGGGCGCCGCGGCGGTGCAGCGACCAAGCCAAGAGGCCGGCATTGACCCAGGCCGAGGCGCCGGTGGCCAGTGCGATGCCGACATGGCCCAGCGGCCGCATCAGCAGCACGGCGCCGGCCACCGCCAGGAGCGTGGCGACCAGCGCGGTGCGCATCGGTGTCGTCGTGTCCTGCCGGGCGAAGCACAAGGTCGAGAACACCCGGATCAGGATATAGGCCGGGATGCCGGCGGCATAGGCGGCCAGGGCGCCGGCCACGGCCACGGTCTGCGCCGGCCCGAAGGCGCCGCGCTCGAACAGCCCATGCACGATCGGTCCGGCCAGCAGGATCAGCCCGGCGGCGGCGGGCAGGCCCAGCAGCAGCGCGTATTCGATCGCCCGGCTCTGAGTTGCCGCGACATCCTGCGGCCGATCCTCGACCAGCAGGCGGGTCAGGGTGGGCAGCAGGGCGGTGCCCAGGGCGATGCCGACGATGCCGAGCGGCAGCTGGGTCAGCCGGTCGGCGTAGTACAGGGCGCTGACCGCGCCAGCCGGCAGGAAGCTGGCGATCAGCGTGTTCAGCACCATCTGGATCTGGGTGATGCCGGTGCCGATCGCGCCCGGCCCCATCAGCACCACGAGGCGCCGCAGCCGCGGCCCGATCCGCGGCGGCATCAGCCGCACCGGCACGCCGTGGCGGCGGCAGGCCAGCGCCAGCCAGGCCAGCTGGACGATGCCGGACAGGGTGACGCCGATCGCCAGCGCCCGGCCGGGCGATCCGGCCAGCTGCGTGCCGAACAGCAGCGCCGCGATCAGCACCAGGTTGAACAGGATCGGCGCCGCGGCGAAGGGGGCCAGCTTCTCCTGCGCGTTCAGCACCCCGCCCAGCAGGGCCGAGACCGACATCAGCAGCAGATAGGGGAAGGCCAGCCGGGCATAGTCCAGCGCCAGCGCCTCGCGCACCGGATCGCCGACAAAGCCGGGGGCGATGATGGCCAGGATCGCCGGCATGGCCAAGAGGGCCAGCACGGTCAGCGGGATCAGCACGGCCAGCAGCGCCGCCAGCACCTCGCCGGCGAAGGCCAGCGCCGCGGCCCGGCCGCGCTCGCCCCGCTCGGCCGCGTATTGCGGCACGAAGGTGACCATGAAGGCGCCGTCGGCGAACAGGCGCCGGGCCAGGTTGGGCAGCTTGACCGCGATCACGAAGGCGTCGGCCATCGGCCCCGCGCCCAGCAGCGAGGCGGTCAGGATATCGCGGGCGAATCCGGCGATCCGGCTGACGGCCGTCAACCCCCCGACCGTCGCCATGCCGCGCAGTAGTGACATGGCCGAGCTTTAGCCGGGTTTTACGGCGGCGGGAAGGCGCGGCGCTCTTCACTTGAAGTCGCGGCTGCGCAGCGTCACCCGGTGGCCGCGGCTGGGGTCGGCACGGGGGCGGGCCTGGTGGCCGGGGTCGAGCACCACCTGGTCGGTGCCGCGGGCCAGGACGGGCAGCTGGTCGGTCCAGTCGACGAAGCGCTCGGCCACCACATGGATCACCTGGTGCTCGCCCTCGCCGACCTTCTGCACCCGGCCCTCGCAGGCCAGCAGGCGGCCGGCATAGACGGCACGGCGGTACTGCTCCGACACCTGCGACCAGACCACGATATTGGCGGCACCGCTCTCATCCTCGACGGTGACGAAGATGGTGCCATTGGCGGTCTGCGGCCGCTGCCGGAACAGCACGATGCCGGCGATGCGGATGCGGGCGCCGTCGCGGGTCTGGTCGTCGCGCAGGCTGCGGGCCGGGACGATGCCGAGCCGTGTGAGCGCCGGCCGCAGCAGCGCCAGGGGATGTTTGGTCAGCGACAGGCCGGTGGTGGCGTAATCCTCCAGCACCTCCAGCCCCGGCGGCAGGGGCGGCAGCTCCGCCGCTTCTTCCTCGAACAGCGCCAGCTGGGCCGGGCGGGCGGCGAACAGCGGCAGGGCCTCGCCCTCCACCCCGGCCACGGCCCACAGCCCCTGCTGCCGGTCGAGCCCGATCGAGCCGAAGGCGGCGGCCTCGGCCAGCCGGTCCAGGGCGCGGGACGAGACGCCTGCGCGGCGCACCAGCTCGGCCGGCGAGGCATAGCCGGCGCCGCGCTGCTTCACGATCTCTTCGCCTTCGTCCTGGCTCAGCCCCTTCACCAGCCGCAGGCCCAGGCGCACGGCGTGATCCTGGCCGCCGGTCGGCTCCAGGGTACAGTCCCAGCCGCTGCGATTGACGTCGACCGGGCGCACTTCCACGCCGTGCTCGCGCGCGTCCCGCACCAACTGCGCCGGGGCGTAGAAGCCCATGGGCTGCGAGTTGATCAGGGCGCAGCAGAACACCTCGGGGTGGTGGTGCTTGACCCAGGCGCTCTCATAGACCAGCAGCGCGAAGGAGGCGGCATGTGCCTCGGGGAAGCCATAGCTGCCGAAGCCCTTGATCTGGTTGAAGCAGCGTTCGGCGAAGTCGCGCTCATAACCGTTGGCGACCATGCCGTCGACGAAGCGTTTCTCGTAGGTGTGAATGGTGCCGACATTCTTGAACGTCGCCATCGCCCGACGCAGGCTGTCGGCCTCGGCCGGGGTGAACTTGGCGGCGACGATGGCCAGCTTCATGCCCTGTTCCTGGAACAGCGGCACGCCCATGGTCTTCTCCAGCACCTCCTTGAGCTCGTCCTTCGGGTAGCTCACCGGCTCGATCTTGTCGCGGCGGCGCAGATAGGGGTGCACCATGTCGCCCTGGATCGGGCCGGGGCGGACGATCGCGACCTCGATCACCAGGTCGTAATAGGTCTGCGGCTTCAGCCGCGGCAGCATCGACTGCTGGGCTCGGGATTCGACCTGGAACACGCCGATCGAATCGGCCCGGCTCAGCATGTCGAAGACCGCTTTGTCGGTCGGCCGACGGCCCAGCTTCGGCCGTTCGGGGAATGCCTCCGGATAATGCGCGTGCATCAGGTCGAAGCAGCGGCGCAGGGCGGTCAGCATGCCCAGCGCCAGCACATCGACCTTCAGCATGCCCAGCGCCTCGATATCGTCCTTGTCCCAGCAGATGACGGTGCGGTCCGCCATCGCCGCGTTCTCGATCGGCACCAGCTCGTCCAGCCGTTTGCGGGCGAAGACGAAGCCGCCGGTGTGCTGGCTGAGATGGCGGGGAAAGCCCATCAGCTCGACCGCGAGCTCCAGTGCCAGGCGCAGCCGGGGATCGGCCGGGTCCAGCCCGGCCTCGCGCACTTG
Organism: Inquilinus sp. YAF38; assembly: GCF_052113205.1. NCBI lineage: Bacteria > Pseudomonadati > Pseudomonadota > Alphaproteobacteria > Rhodospirillales > Rhodospirillaceae > Inquilinus > Inquilinus sp. YAF38. The sequence goes on from NZ_JBFRCU010000052.1 coordinate 47,668, forward strand.
GCCCTCGTCCAGCCCGTTCATGCTCCAGCCCCAGACCGAGCCGGACAGGGCGCCGATCATGTCCTCCGACAGGCCCATCGCCTTGCCGATGTCGCGCACCGCGGCGCGGGTGCGGTAGCAGATGACGGTCGCCGTCAAAGCGGTGCGGTGCCGGCCGAACTTCTCGTAGATGTGCTGGATCACCTCCTCGCGCCGCTCATGCTCGAAATCGACATCGATGTCGGGCGGCTCGTGCCGCTCCTCGCTGATGAAGCGCTCGAACAGCAGGTTGACCTCGACCGGGTTTACCGCGGTGATCCCCAGGCAATAGCAGACGATGCTGTTGGCGGCGGAGCCGCGGCCTTGGTTCAGGATATCCCGGCTGTTCGCGAAGGCGACGATGTCGGCCACGGTCAGGAAGAAGGGCGCGTAGTCGCGCCGGCCGATCAAGTCCAGCTCCTTCCCGATCTGGCCGCGCAGCCCGGCCGGCACGCCCTGCGGGTACAGCCGGGTCGCCCCCTCCCAGGCCAGCCGCTCCAGCCGGGCCTGGGCCGGCTCGCCCTCCGGCGTGATCTCCTCGGGGTACTGGTACCTCTTGACCAGCTCGTCCAGGTCGAAGCGGCAGCGCTCGGCGATCTCGACCGTCCGCTCCAGCGCATAGGGATGGTCGCGGAACAGCCGCTCCATCTCGTCGGGGGTCTTCAGGTGCCGCTCGGCATTGGCCTCCAGCCGCCAGCCAGCCTCGTCGATGGTGCAGTGCTCGCGGATGCAGGTGAGCGCGTCTTGCAGCCGGCGCCGCTGCGGCACGTGGTACAGCACGTCGTTGGTGGCGACCAGTTGCGCCCGCGTGCGGAAGGCCACCTCCCGCAGATCCTCCAGCCGCCGGGCATCGTCGCCGCGATAGCGGTGGCTGGCCGCCAGATAGACCCGCCTGCCCATGTCCGAGCGCAGCCGGTCGAGATGGGCGACGAAACCGTCATCGATGCGGTCGGGCGGCAGCGCCACCAGGATCTGGCCGTCGCTGAACGGCAGCAGGTCGGCATGATGCAGCAGGCATGCGCCCTTCTTTGCCCGGCTTTTCCCCTCGGTCAGCAGCCGGCACAGGCGGCCATAGGCGTCGATGTCGGTCGGATAGCACAGCAGGCTCGGCGCATCGGCGAAGTCGAGCCGGCAGCCGACGATGTAGGGGATGCGGCTGGCCTTGCGGTGGTTCTCGTTGCGGTTGGCGGCGACATGGCCGCGCACGATCCCGGCCAGGGAGTTGCGGTCGGTCACCGCGATGGCCGACAGGCCCAGCAGGATCGCCGTCTCCACCAGCTCCGCCGGATGCGACCCGCCGCGCAGGAAGGAGAAGTTGGTGGTGACCTGGAGCTCGGCATAAGCGGTCATGACGGGACCGCCTTCCGCCGGGATCCCTTACCAAGTCCCCCCTCCCCTTGCGGGAGGGGGGCAGGGGGAGGGGTCTGCGCGCGTCCGCGCGCGAAGGGGGCTTCTTTACAATTCCCCTCATCGTCATTGCGAGCGTAGCGAAGCAATCCAGAGGCCGCATGCACCAGCCCCTGGATTGCTTCGTCGGCTTTGCCTCCTCGCAATGACGGTGAGAGGAAAGTGCTCTGTAAACACAGATGCTGACGATCACGAGGTGCCGGCTCGGGGCTGCGGCAACCCCCTCCCCCTGTCCCCCTCCCGCTAGGGGAGGGGGGACTCAAAATGGGCAGAGCCCGCGAGACCACCCCGGCCATCAGTCGAACATCCCGTGCAGGAACCAGCGCGCGGTTTCGCCTTCCTGGTACAGGCCGGCGCGGTAGACCCAGAAGCGGCGGCCGGTGTCGTCCTCGACCCGGTAATAGTCGCGGATCATGTCGGGCTCGGCCCGGTCCTGCGGCCTGGATCGGCGCCACCATTCATAGGCGATGCGCTCCGGCCCGTCGGCGCGGCGCACGCGATGGGTCGCGCCGGCCCAGCGGAACTGGGTCGGCGGATCGTCCGGCACCTGGGCGATCGCCTCGATCGGCTCCGGCCGGCGCAGCAGGCGCAGGGGCCGCACCCAGCCGGGTGGCCAGGGCTTGCTCTGATCCGGCGCCAGCGGCGGCCGGGGCGCGACGCAGCGCTCGGGCAGATGGCTCTCGACCGCGGCCGGGCGCCAGATCCGGTCGAAGCCGATGCGGTTGCCGACGATGTCGACGAAGCCGGCCAGATCGCCGATGCCGGGCCCTTCCCCCTCCAGCGTGTTCAAGCCGGACTGGTGGCCGCCGACCGGGGCCACGCGGTCGGCGCGCAGGGTCGCCACCTCGACCCCGAAGCCGGGGTCGACCCGGTCCAGCCGGTCGGCCAGCAGGCGCCCGACCCGGGCCGGGTCGCGCACCGGCAGGGCGGTGCGGATGGCGATGGTCTGGCAGCGGCCGTCGACCCGGTGGAAGGCGGTGGTGAACTGGGCCGCGCCCATCATCCGCGCTTCCAGCCGGGCGCAGAGATCGGCGGCCAGCGCGGCGATGGCGCGCTGCAGATCCTCCGGCGTGCCGATCGGCTCGGCGAAGGCCAGACGGGCGAACCAGGGCGTCGGCGGCCGGCGGAAGCCGACCGTCTCCTCGGCCCGGCCCAGCGCCTGGTCCAGCCGCAGCAACGGTCCGGCGCCGAAGCGGCGGGCCAGGCCGGGGCGCGGCGCCGCCAGCAGCTCGCCGATCCGGGTCAGGCCGATCCGCTGCAGCGCCGCCACCTCCTCCTCGCCCAGCCGCAGCGCCGCCATGGGCAGGGGGGCCAGGGCCGCGCGCTCGGCGCCATCCGGCAGGATCCGTCGGTCGGTCCGGTCGTAATGTGCCAACGCCCAGGCGGCGCCGAAGCTGCCGGCGACGGCGATGCGGGCGGGCAGGCCCCAGCGCTCCAGCCGTGCGGCCAGATCGGCCACCAGCCCGTCCTCGCCGCCCCAGAGATGGGCGCAGCCGGCGATGTCGAGCCACAGCCCATCGGGCGGGCAGGGGGCGACGGCGGGGCTGTAGCGGCCGGCCCAGCGCACCAGCCGGACCAGGGCGCGGGCGTCGGCGGCGTGGTCGGCCGGGATCAGGGCCAGGCCCGGCAGCACGGCGCGGGCGTCGGTCGCCTTCTGCCGCGGCCGGATGCCGGCGGCCCAGCCGCGGTCGTCCACCGCCACCACCTGGCGCCGCTGCTCGACCGTCTCGACGATCGCGACCGGCTCAGCCGGCCAGGCGTCGGGCGGCGTCGTGAGTCTCAGTCGCGTGATCGGCCAGTTCGGCAACCACAGCGAGACGATCCGTCCCATCCTCGGTCTCCACGATCCAGCGGCCGGGCCGGCCGCCGCGGCTGTGGGTCAGGGCCAGCTCCCAGCGCGCCGGCCCGACCCAGGCGGCGGTGCCGCCGCTCGGCGCCGGGGCCACGGTCCAGCGCG
>NZ_JBFRCU010000053.1:0-50185 GCF_052113205.1 Inquilinus sp. YAF38
GGTCGGTGCCGGCGGCGGCGCAACCGGCGCAGAACCCGGCGGCGGCGATCCGCGGCTGGGGCGCCGCCCGGCTGCAGGCCGGGGGCCGCGCCGGCATCGGCCAGCTGATCATCCAAGAGGCCAGCTTGACCCGGGAGCAACTGGCGACGCAGGGTGGACTGACCGCAATGTTCCGCGACCAGCCCTCGCAGAAGCTGACCCTGCGGCTGACCGCCCGGCTCGAGGTCGGCGCCGTCGGCAACATCACCGGCGGCTATGCCGATGTCCGGGTCGAGCGCTCGACCACCGTGACCGACGGCTCCAGCGTCGCCGACCAGAGCCGCGCCGAGGCCGGCCTGCTGCAGGACGGCATGAATGAGTTCGACCGCCAGTTCGAGGCTAACATAAGGCAGTATCTGGCGCCTCTGGTGCTGCCGTAACGCCGGACACCGCCCGATTTCCCTTTCGCCCCGCTCTGTGGCACAAGGCAGGATGTGAAGCGTTCATAGCGGGTGTTCCGAGTTTCAGAGAAGGCATTCATGTCTGAACCCGTCAAGGTCGCCGTCTTCCCCGTCGCGGGGCTCGGCACCCGGTCGCTGCCCGCCACCAAGGCAGTGCCAAAGGAGATGCTCTGCGTCGTCGACAAGCCGGTGCTGCAATACGCGGTCGAAGAGGCCAAGGCCGCCGGGATCGAGGAGTTCGTCTTCGTCTCCAGCCGCGGCAAGACCGCGCTGGAGGACCATTTCGACGAGAACGCCGAGCTCTACGCCTCGCTGGAGGCCCGCAGCAAGACGGAGCAGCTGAAAGCGGCGCGCGACGCCGAGCTGCCGCCCGGCCAGTTCAGTTTCGTCCGCCAGGCCCAGCCGCTGGGCCTCGGCCACGCCGTCTGGTGCGCCCGCCACCTGGTCGGCAACCGGCCCTTCGCGGTGCTGCTGCCGGACGAGATCTTCAAGTGCCGGACCGCGCTGCTGGCGCAGATGGTGAAGGCCTATGGCGCCCATGGCGGCAACCTGATCGCGGTGCGCGAGGTGCCCAAGGCCCAGACCTCGCGCTACGGCATCCTGGCGATCGGCCAGGACGACGGCACGGTGGCCGAGGTCACCGGCCTGGTCGAGAAGCCGAAGCCGGAGGAGGCCCCGTCCGACCTGTCGATCGTCGGCCGCTACATCCTGCAGCCGGAGGTGTTCAGCCATCTCGACCGCCAGGAGCGCGGCGCCGGCGGCGAGATCCAGCTGACCGACGCGATGGCCCGGCTGATCGGCAGCCAGCCCTTCCATGGCGTGCGCTTCGAAGGCGACCGCTTCGACTGCGGCGACAAGGTCGGTTTCATCGCCGCCAACCTGGCCTATGGGCTGGACCGGCCGGACCTGTCCGTCGCCCTGCGCGAGGCTGTTTCCCGTTATCTGTGACCCCCGCCGGCCCGACCGGCGGACTATTGGAGTACGCGGCCCCATGCGCATCGCAATGATCGGAAGCGGCTATGTCGGCCTCGTCTCCGGCGCCTGCTTCTCGGAATTCGGCCATGACGTCGTCTGCGTCGACAAGGATCCCGGCCGGATCGAGCAGCTCAAGCGCAACGAGATGCCGATCTATGAGCCGGGTCTCGACGTGCTGGTGGCGAAGAACGCGTCCGCCGGCCGGCTGTCCTTCACCACCGACCTGGCGGCGGCGGTCGACGGCGCCGATGCGGTGTTCATCGCCGTCGGCACGCCGAGCCGGCACGGCAACGGCCATGCCGACCTGACCTATGTCTTCGCCGCGGCCGAGGAGATCGCCCGGGCGCTGACCGGCTATACCGTCATCGTCACCAAGTCGACGGTGCCGGTCGGCACCGGCCGCAAGGTCGCCGAGGCGATCCGCCAGGCCCGGCCGGACGCCGATTTCGACATAGCCTCCAACCCCGAATTCCTGCGCGAGGGCTCGGCGATCGGCGACTTCATGCTGCCGGACCGCGTGGTCATCGGCACCGAAGGCGAGCGCGCCGGCAAGGTTCTGTCCGACGTCTACCGGCCGCTGTACCTGATCGAGCGGCCGATCGTGGTCACGGCGCTGGAGACGGCGGAGCTGATCAAATACGCCGCCAACAGCTTCCTGGCGATGAAGGTGACCTTCATCAACGAGGTCGCCAATCTGTGCGAGCAGGTCGGCGCCAATGTCCATGACGTCGCCCGGTCGCTCGGGCTGGACAACCGCATCGGGCCGAAATTCCTGCATCCAGGCCCGGGCTATGGCGGGTCCTGCTTCCCCAAGGACACGGCCGCCTTCGTGCAGAACGCACGTGATGCCGGGGCGCCACAGCACCTGATCGAGACCGTCATCGAGGTCAACGAGGCGCGCAAGGTCGATATGGCGGAGCGGGTGATCGCCGCCTTCGGCGGCAGCGTCGCCGGCCGGGTCATCGCCGTGCTCGGCCTCGCCTTCAAGCAGAACACCGACGACATGCGCGACGCGCCGAGCCTGGCCGTGGTGCCGATGCTGCAGCGGGCCGGGGCCAAGATCCGCGCCTATGACCCGGCGGCGATGAAGGAGGCGCGCAAGCTGCTGACCGACATCGACTACGCGGCCGGCGCCTATGAGGCGCTGCATGGCGCCGACGGCGCCGTGGTGCTGACCGAATGGAACGAGTTCCGCGCCCTCGACCCGGCGCGGATGATCAAGCTGATGGGCGGCCCGGTCTTCGTCGACCTGCGCAATGTATACAAGCCGGCGGACATGCAGGCAGCCGGATTCAGCTACCACAGCATCGGCCGCCCGGTTCCGGGCTCGGCCGGCTGACACCACAAGACCCTTCCGAGGACCGTATCCCGATCATGACCCACAACTTCCACCCGACCGTCCTGCGCGAATACGACATCCGCGGCGTCATCGGCAAAACCCTGAACGCCGCGGATTATCGGGCGGTGGGCGCTGCCTTCGGCACCATCGTCAAGCGCAAGGGCGGCCGGCAGGTGGTGGTCGGCTATGACGGCCGGCTGAGTTCGGTGGAGCTGGAGGCGGCGCTGGTCCAGGGACTGGCCTCGACCGGCATCGAGGTGGTGCGCGTCGGCCTCGGCCCCACGCCGATGCTGTATTTCGCCCAGAAGCACCTGGACGCCGATGCCGGGGTGATGGTCACCGGGTCGCACAACCCGCCGGACTACAACGGCATCAAGATGGTGCTGCGCTCGGGCCCGGTCTATGGCGACCAGATCCTGGAGATCGGCCGCCTCGCCACGGCCGGTGACCTGGAGACGGGCGCGGGCCCGGTCAGCGACCTCGACCTGCGCGACCTCTATGTCGAGCGGTTGCGGCGCGACTATGACGGCACCCGCGACCTCACCGTGGTCTGGGACAACGGCAACGGCGCCGCCGGCGAGGTGCTGCGCCGCCTGACCGCCAAGCTGCCGGGCAAGCACATCCTGCTGTTCGACGAGATCGATGGCCGCTTCCCCAACCACCATCCGGACCCGACCATCCCGGACAACCTGGTGGCGTTGCAGGCCAAGGTGGCAGAGGTGAAGGCCGATCTCGGCATCGCCTTCGACGGCGACGCCGACCGCATCGGCGCCATCGACGGCCAGGGCCGGATCATCCCGGGCGACATGCTGGTGGCGGTCTACGCCATCGACGTGCTGCCGCGGTACCCGGGCGGCACCGTGATCGCTGACGTCAAGACCAGCAAAACCGTGTTCGACGCGATCGCGAAGCTGGGCGGCACGCCGCTGATGTGGAAGACCGGCCATTCGCTGATCAAGGCGAAGATGGCCGAGGTGAACTCGCCGCTGGCCGGCGAGATGTCGGGCCACATCTTCTTCGCCGACAAATGGTACGGCTTCGACGACGCGCTGTACTGCGGCGTGCGTCTGGTGGCCCAGGTCAGCCGCAGCGGCGGCACGCTGGCAGCGCTGCGCGACACCTTCCCCAGCACCGTCTCGACCCCCGAGGTGCGCTTCCAGATCGATGAGAGCCGGAAGTTCGCGGTGATCGACGAGGTCATGGCCCGGCTGCGCCGGTCCGGCGCCGACGTCAACGACATCGACGGCGCCCGCGTGACCACGGCGGACGGCTGGTGGCTGCTGCGCGCCTCGAACACCCAGGACGTGCTGGTGGCCCGCGCCGAAAGCGGCGACGAGGCCGGGCTGGAGCGGCTGAAGGCACAGATCGTCGACCAGTTGCAGCAGAGCGGCCTGGCCGAGCCCAGCTTCACCGCCTCGGCGCATTGAAGAACTGTCGGTCGGATTCGCTAAAGGCGGATCCGACCTCGGCTATTGCTCCGCAACGGGCCGTGGCGCGCGCAGGATGTGGCGCCAGAGCGTCCCGCGGAGATAGCGGTGGCAGATGATGAAATAGGCGATGATCAGAACGAACAGCACGAGCGCCGGAAAGCCGTTGAGGGCAAAGCCGTTGCTGGTCAATCCGCCTGTCAGCCATCCGACCAGAAAGCCCAGTCCGAAAAACACCGTCAAGACGTCGAGAATATACGCGACGACGACCACTGCCGTGGCTGGCTTCCGTTCTGCGCTCATCGAGTTGCCCTCCCTTCGCGGCGCTCCCTACCCGATCCCGCGCAGCCGCGCCATCGCCAGCGCATCGACATAGGCGCCGTCGCGATAGGCATAGGCGCGCAGCACGCCTTCCTCGACGAAGCCGAATTTGCGATAGAGCGCCAGGGCCGGCGCGTTGTCGGTCCAGACCGTCAGCTCCAGCCGCTTCAGGTCCAGCCAGTTGTCGGCGGCGTCCACCAGCGCCGCCATCAGCGCCGTGCCGACGCCGCAGCCGGTGAAATCGTCATGCACGCCCATGCCGATCGATGCCGCACGGGACCGGCGGCCCTTGCCGAGGTCGAGCCCGGCATCGCCGATGATCCGCCCGTCCAACTCGGCCACGATGTGAGGATTGTCGGATGGCCGCGTCTCCAGCCATTTCCGCACCGCGTCGATCGACGGGTAGCGCGGCCGCAGTGTGCCCCAGCGGAAGCGCGGCTGGCTGTGCAGCTCGGTCAGCCCGGCCGCGTCATCGATCCGGCTCGCCCGCAGCGTGAATGCGGGCACCTCGCTCACGCCTCCTCCTCGCCCCGGGCGATGGCCACGGCGCGGCGGGCGCGGGCGGCGACCGCCGCCCAGTCGCCGGCCGCCACCTCGGCTTTGCCGGCGATCCAGGTGCCGCCGACCACGACGACGTTCGGCAGCGACAGATAGGCCCGCAGGTTGGATTCGCGGACGCCGCCGGTCGGGCAGAAGCGCATGTCGGCGAAGGGGCCGGCCAGGGCCGACAGCGCGGACTGGCCGCCATAGATCTCGGCCGGGAAGAACTTCAGCACGCCATAGCCGAGGTCGCGCGCGGCCATGATCTCCGATGGCGTCACCGCGCCGGGCAGGAACGGGAAGCCTTCCGCCGCCCGCGCCAGGGCCGGGGTCAGGCCGGGGCTGACGCCGAACACGGCGCCGGCCCTGCGCGAGGCCTCCAGATCGGCCGGGGACAGCACGGTGCCGGCGCCGACGATCGCGCCCGGCACCTCCGCCGCCATGGCGGCGATGACCTCGAGCGCGACCTTGGTGCGCAGCGTCACCTCCAGCACCGGCAGGCCGCCCTCGACCAGGGCGCGGGCCAGCGGCACCGCCGCCGCCACGGTCTCGACGGTCAGCACGGGGATGATCGGGGCGCGGGCGATGATGGCGTCGACGGTCATGGCAGGTCTCGATCGGTCAGCGGGCGTTCGGGTTGCGCCGCAGCATAGCAAATTGCGGCGGCCCGACGAGAGCCGAAGATCACGCTGCCGGGCCGCCGGCGAAGTCCGGCATGGCCTCGCGCGGCACCACGGCGCCGCGATGGCCGATCACCGCCGCGGCCAGGCGGTGGCCACGCAGCGCCGAGGCCGCCGGCTCCAGCCCGGCGAAGCGGCCGGCCAGGTAGCCGGCGTTGAAGCTGTCGCCGGCCGCGGTGGTGTCGACCGGGGTCACCACCGCCGGCACCGGCACCGTCGTCACGCCCTCGGCCGTGGCGATGTGGCAGCCCTCGCCGCCGCTTTTCACCACGATCTCGCCGACGCCATAGCCGCGCAGCCGGGCGATGGTGGCCTGCGGGTCGGCGTCGCCGAACAGCGCCTGCTCGTCGTCGAAAGTCGGCAGCGCGTGGCTGGCCAGCGCCAGGAACCGCGCGAACACGGCCTGCGCCTTGGCCTTATCGGGCCAGCCGCGCGGCCGATAGTTGCCGTCGAAGGCGATGCGCGCGCCCTTGGCCTTGGCCGCCGACAGCGCCGCGTGGAAGGCGTCGCGGCCGCGGTCGCTGTACAGCGACAGGGTGATGCCGGAGAAGTAGAGCATGTCGTAGCCGGCCAGCGTTTCGGCCAGTTCCCCCGCACCTGGGATCTCGAAGACTTCCCGCGCGGGCGCCCGGTCGCGCCAGTAGTGGAAGGTCCGTTCGCCCTTATCGTCGGTGCGGATCATGTAGAGGCCGGGCACCCGGCCGGGCAGGCGCGGCACCAGCCCGGTCCCCACCCCTTCCGCCTGCCAGCGGGCCAGCATCTCGTCGCTGTACGGGTCGTCGCCGAGCGCGGTGACATAGTCGACCGCGACGCCCTGGCGGGCGAGGTACACCGCGGTGTTCAGCGTGTCCCCGCCGCTGGCCAGCTGGGCGTCGCCGCCCGGCTTCACCGCGATCTCGATCATGCACTCGCCGATCGATGCCACCCGCATTGAAACAATCCCTTCCCGGCTTGCGGCCGGGCCCGCTCACGGGGTCGGCGCGTCGGCGCGAATCAAGCTTTCGGATTTCAGATCCGACCACAGCCCGGCCGGGATCGGGTAGCGGAAATTCTCGACGTTGCGCGTGACCTGCTCCGGCGACAGCGCTCCCGGGATGACCGAGGCGACGCTGGGATGGCCGAGCGGGAACTGCAGCGCCGCCGCGGCCAGCGGCACGCCATGCGCGGCGCAGACCCGCTCGATCTTGCGGCAGCGCTCCAGCTCCTCCGGCGTCGCGTCCCGGTAGTTGTACTTGGCGCCTTCGATCGGACCGGTGGCGAGGAGGCCGGAGGCGAAGACGCCGCCGATGACGATGCCGGCGCCGTGCTTCTCACACAGCGGGAACTCCGTCGCCAGCGGCTCCTGGTCCATCAGCGTGTAGGGCATCGCCACCAGAAAGGCGTCGAGATCGGCGGCGTCGAGCAGCTTCGGGATCATGCCCATGACGTTGATGCCGGCGCCGACCGCGCCAATCACGCCGGAGGATTTCAGCTGCTCCAGCGCCCGCCAGCCGGAGGCGGAGAGTTGGTCGAGATGCGCCCGCACCCGGGCGTCGGTCGGATGGTGCAGCAGGTCGAGGTCGTGGATCAGCAGCAGGTCGATCCGGGGCAGCGTCAGCCGCGCCCAGATCTGCTCCACCGCCCGCATGATGCCGTCATAGCCGTAGTCGAAGACCACGTCGAATGGCAGGCCGCCGGCCCATTTGTCGGAGTGGAAGTTCTCCGGGTCGGGCGACGGCCTGAGCCAGCGCCCGACCTTGCTGGAGACGCGGAACTCACTTCGCTTCTGCCCGTGCAGGAAGCTGCCCAGCCGGTGCTCGGCCAAGCCGAGCCCGTACCAGGGCGCGGTGTCGAAATAGCGGATGCCGGCATCCCAGGCCGCCTGCAGCGTGGCATGGGCCTGCGGCTCCGGCACCGTGACGAAAAGCTCGCCGAGCGCCGCCGTGCCGAAGCCGAGCGTGGTCACCTCGACATCGGTGCGTCCCAGGCGGCGGGTGTCGATCGGCATCGGCGGAGCTCCTGTCAGATGGTTACTGCGAATCGGCGGCGCCGGAGGCCTCGACGATCGGGGCCCATTTCGCCAGCTCGGCCACCACATGCTTGGCCAGCTCGTCCGGGGTGGAGCCGACCACGGTGGCGCTGAGCTCGGCCAGGCGCGGCTGCGTCGCCGGATCCTTCACCGCCTTGACCGCCGCGGCGTTCAGCCGGTCGATCACCGGCTGCGGCGTGCCGGCCGGGGCGAAGATCGCGTTCCAGGTGTAGGTCTCGTAGCCCGGCACCCCGGCCTCCTCCATCGTCGGCAGGTCGGGGAAGCTGGCCGAGCGGGTCTTGGTGGTGACCGCCAGCGCCCGCAGCGTTCCCGCCTTGATGAAGGCGGTGGAGGACGGCAGGTTGTCGAACATGATCGGCACCTGGTTCGCCACCACATCGTTCAGCGCCGGCCCGGCGCCGCGATAGGGCACATGGATCATGTCGACGCCGGCCAAGCGCTTGAACAGCTCGCCCGACAGGTGGAGCGGCGTGCCGATGCCGGAGGAGGCGTAGCTGTACTCGCCCGGCTTGGACTTCAGCAGCGCGATCAGCTCCTGCACCGACTTGACTGGCAGCTCGGGGTTGACCTCGAGCACGTTGGGCACCAGCACCAGCAGCGAGACCGGCGCGAAGTCCTTCACCGGGTCATAGGGCATCTGCTTCATGACCGCGGGATTCAGCGCATGGGTCGCGATCGTGCCCATCAGGATGGTGTAGCCGTCCGGATCGGCCTTGGCGACGGCATCGGCACCGATGTTGCCGCCGGCGCCGGCCTTGTTCTCGACGATCACGGTCTGGCCGAGATCCTCGGTCATCTTCTCGGCGATGATGCGGGCGATCAGATCGGTCGAGCCCCCGGCCGCGAACGGCACCACCAGCGTCACCGTCCGCGACGGGAAGGCATCGGCCGCCGGCGCCATGCCGGCCGGCAGCGCGAAGCAGGCTGTCAGCCCCGCGAGCAGGACGGTCCGTTGGAACAGCCCGTTCAGCTTGGTCATGCGTCTCCCCCTACATCGATCATGTGATGGCGATTGTTATGGTTCGGGCGCACCGCTTCGCGGCACCCGTCCGGATTCGAGCCGGCCGCGATTGTTGCGGAGGACGGCGGCGCTGGCAACCCGCGCCGCCGTCCTCCGATCAGGCCGGTGCGTCGGCAGCGATCGCAGCCTCGGGACTGGCCGCCTCCAGCTCGCGGGCGCTCTGATTCATGATGAACTGCATGGCCTTGCGCGCCGCCCGGGCGTCACCCGCCGCGATGCCCTCATAGACCGCGCGGTGGTCGCCGACCGCCAGCTGGAAGGCCCGGTTGCGCCGCGCCTGGGCCTGGAAGCTCATGGTCAGCAGCGGGCCGAGGATGGTGCTCAGCCGCTCGATCAGCGCGTTGCGGCTGGCGGCGAAGACGGCGAGGTGGAAGCGGACATCGGCGCGGTAGAAGGCATTCGGGTCCTCCCCCGCCTTCTCCATTTCGTCGAGCGCTTCCTGGATCAGCGCCCGGTCCTCGGGCTGCGACCGGCGGGCCGCCAGCTCCGCCGCCGCCGGCTCGATCGCCCAGCGCAGCTCGACCAGGTCGCGCCGGAAGCTCGGGATCAGCGCCTCGGGCGAATGCCAGCCGAGGATGTCGGGGTCGAGCAGGTTCCAGGCCTCGCGCGGCCGCACCCGGGTGCCGGAGCGGCGCCGCGGCTCGACCAGCCCCTTGGCCGCCAGCACCTTCACCGCCTCGCGGATCGCCGAGCGGCTGGCACCGTAGGTTTCGGCCAGCTCGCCTTCGCTCGGCAATGTATCTCCCGGGGGAATCTGGCCGGATACGATCCGGGCGCCGATATCGTGGACCACCCGGCCGTGCAGGCCGGCGGAAGGATAACCGTTTTTCTTCATGCCGCGGTCTTCGACCTTCTTTGGATCCTGGACCATTGTCGCCGAAATCTCCCGCGTTGCAATGATTTGACAAAAATAGGGTGGGATCAGCGGCCCCCCGACACGTCGATCGTGGTCGCCGTCATATAGGACGCTGCGTCAGATAATAGGAACAGAACCGCCTCGGCAATCTCCTCCGGCCGGCCGATGCGGCCGATCGGGATGGTCGGCGCGACGGCGCCGAGCACGGTCTTGCCGCCGACATGGTCGTCGTTGATGTCGGTGTCGGTCAGGCCCGGGCGCAGGCCGACGACGCGGATGCCGTCGGCCGCCACCTCCCGCGCCAGGCCGGTGGTGAAGGAATCGACCGCGCCCTTGGACGAGGCGTAGGCCACCTCCTGCGGCAGCCCGCCATGGCGGGCCGCGACCGAGGAGATGTTGACGATCACGCCGCCCGGCCCGCCCCGGCGCCGCGACATCCGGCGGATCGCCTCGCGGCTGCAGTAGAACAGGCTGAAGACGTTGGTGGCGTAGACCGCGGCCAGCCCCTGCGGGTCGTCCATCGCGTCGATTCGGGTCACCGGCCCGATCACCCCGGCGTTGTTGACCAAGGCGGTGACCGGACCGAGCGTCTGGTCGATCGCGGCGAACATCGCCGTCACCGCGGCGCTGTCGCCGACATCGGCGGCGAAGGCCGCAGCCTCGCCGCCGGCCGCCACGATCTCCGTCACCAGCGCTTCCGCCGCCGCGCGCGACCGGCCGTAATTGACGGCGACGCGCCAGCCCCGGGCGGCACCCAGGCGGGCGATGGCGGCGCCGATTCCCCGCCCGGCGCCGGTGACGAGCAGCACCCCGGCCATGGCGTCCTCCCTCTTGTCCGACGAATGAGCGTAGCATGAGGATAAAAGCCCGACCAATGGAGTGCGCGATGGACCTCCAGGCTGCCGCCGATATCCTCGCCGGCCACCGGCTGCGGCCCGGTGCCTTCCCCGGCCTGCCCGAGGCGCTGCGCCCGCCCAACCTCGCCGCCGCCCGCCGGCTGCAGGATGCGGTGCATGAGCGGCTGTCGGCCCGGCTGGGGCCACGGATCGGCTGGAAGATCGGCTGCACCACCTCGGTGATGCAGCGCTTCCTCGGCATCCCGGAGCCCTGCGAGGGCGGCATTTTCCAGGCCGATGTCCAGGACAGCCCTGGTCGCTTCCCGGCGGCGGCGCATCACCGCATCGGCGTCGAATGCGAGATCGCGGTCCGCATCGGCCGCGACCTGCCGCCGGGGGAACAAGGCCATGAGACGCTGGCGGCAGCAGTGGAATCGGTGCTGCCGGCGATCGAGGTGGTCGACGACCGCTACGCCGATTTCGCTGCGCTCGGCGCGCCGACCCTGCTGGCCGACGACTTCTTCCAGGCCGGCTGCGTTCTGGGCCTGCCGGTCGCCGGCTGGCGCGGCCTGGACCTGGCGGCTCTCTCCGGCCGGATGTGGGTCGATGGCACCGAGGCGGGGCGCGGCCGCGGCCGGGACGTGCTGGGCCATCCATTGGCAGCGCTGGCCTGGCTGTCCGGAACACTGGCCCGCCGCGGCCGGGGCCTGGAAGCCGGCGAGATCGTGCTGCTGGGCAGCCTGGTGCAGACGCAGTGGATCAAGCCCGGCGCCCGCATCGCCATCGAGATCGAGTCGCTGGGCCGGGTGGAGATGGAGGCGTAGGTCAGGTCGCCTCGAGACGATCAGCCATCGCAGCCCAGCTTGGCGTTCGCGCTGGACTTTCCGTTCCGCTCGCCGTCCAGTCACGAGGGAGGCTGGAAAAAGACCACGGGGGCTGTCGAGATGGAGGCCGATCGGATCTTCCAGGGGCCCATCCCTGCATTGTACGACCAGCATCTGGGGCCGATGATCTTTGCGCCTTACGCGAGCGATCTGGCATCCCGGCTGACCGGCCTGCGGCGCGGCCGTGTGCTCGAGACGGCCGCCGGAACCGGCATCGTCACACGGGCGCTGCTGTCCGCCCTGCCGGATGACGTTTTCATCGACGCGACGGACATCAATCAGGCGATGCTCGATCAGGCGTCGGGCCTGCTGTCGTCGGCCCGGGTGACGTGGCGGCAGACGGATGCCGAAGCCCTGCCGTTCCCGGACGGAATGTTCGACGCCGTGGTGTGCCAGTTCGGCGTGATGTTCTTTCCCGATAAAGTCCGGGCGTTCTCCGAGGCCTATCGCGTCCTGAAGCCGGGTGGGCACTTCCTGTTCAACGTCTGGGACCGGATCGAAGCGAACGAGTTCGCCGATCTGGTGGTGCGAGCGGTCGCGCCGCTGTTCCCCGACGATCCGCCGATGTTCCTGGCGCGCACTCCGCACGGCCACCACGACATCGCGGCGTTGGAAGCCCAATTGCGAGCCGCGGGATTCACGTCGGTGACGTCCGATACGGTCACCCGGCAAAGCTCGGCCCCGAGCGCGCTGTTCGTCGCGATCGGATATTGCCAGGGCACCCCGATGCGCAAGGAAATCGAGGCCCGCGCTGCCGACCGACTATCCGAAGCGACCGACGCCGCAGCCGCCGCGATCGCGGCCCGATTCGGGTCCGGCCCAGTCGTCGGGCAAATCCGGGCCCATGTGATCACCGCCGGGCGATGAGATCCCGGCGGGTCGTCGGTGGCGCGGAACTCCGTCACCGTCCCAGAAGCGCGGCGGCGCAGGCGTCGAGGATGGCGTCGGCGTCGATGCCGTATTTGCGGTACAACTGCGGGATAGTGCCGGACTGGCCGAAATGTTCGACGCCCAGCGGCTTGACCCGGTGGCCGTGCACGCCGCCGAGCCAGGACAGGGTCGCCGGATGCCCGTCCAGCACCGTGACCAGCGCCGCGTCGGGCGCCAGCGGCGCCAAGAGCCGGCGGGCCAGGCAGGGGTCGACCGGATGGCCGGCGCGCACCGCCGCCACTTCGGCATGCCAGCCGGCGTTCAGGCGGTCGGCCGAGGTCACGGCCAGCAGGCCGGCGCCGGGGATGTCCTCCAGCACCTGCTCGAAGGCGGCGATCGCCTCCGGCGCCACCGCCCCGGTGTAGACGATGGCCAGCGACGCGCCCGGCGCCGGCTGGCGCAACCAGTAGCCACCGGCGATCACCGCCTGGCGCAGATCTTCGGTCATCTCCCGCTTCGGCTGCTCCAGCGGCCGGGTCGACAGGCGCAGATACACGGAGCCGCCGTCATGATCGCGCACCCAGTCGCCGCCCGCCGGATCCGACCCGTCGCGCTGCATGTAGTCGAAGCCCCAGGCCATCACCGCCGCCAGCTCGTCGACATAGGCCGGCTCGAAGCTGGCGAGGCCGTCCTGGGCCATGCCGATCAAAGGCGAGCCGATCGACTGGTGCGCCCCGCCCTCCGGCGCCAGGGTCAGGCCGGACGGGGTCGCCACCAGCATGAAGCGGGCATCCTGGTAGCAGGCGTAGTTCAGCGCATCGAGGCCGCGGGCGATGAACGGGTCGTACAGCGTGCCGACCGGCAGCAGCCGCTCGCCGAACAGCGAATGGGTCAGGCCGAGCGCGGCGAGGTTGATGAACAGGTTGTTCTCGGCGATGCCGAGCTCGACATGCTGGCCGTCCGGCGACATGCCCCAGCGCTGGGCCGAGACCACCTTCTGCTCCTTGAACACGTCGGCCCGGCCGTGCCGGTCGAAGATGCCGCGGCGATTGACCCAGCCGCCGAGATTGGTCGAGACGGTGACGTCGGGCGAGGTGGTGACCACGCGTTCGGCCAGCATGTCCTCGCGCTTGGCCAGCTCGCCCATGATCCGGCCGAAGCCCTCCTGGGTCGACATGGTCTCGGCCAGGGCGACGTCGAGCGCGGCCGGAACGGGAATGCGCGCCGCCTCGAAGCGCCGCCGCCCCTCGGCGGCGAAGGGCACGTCGGCGAGAAAGGCGCGCAGCTCGTCGGCCAGGTCGTCGATGCCGGCGAAGGGCTCCCACTCCCGCCCCTCGGGCACGCCCTGACTGGCCTGGAAGGCGGCCATCTGGTCCGGGTTCATCAGCCCGGCATGATTGTCCTTGTGGCCGGCGAAGGGCAGGCCGAAACCCTTGATGGTGTAGGCGATGAACACCGTCGGCACGTCGTCGGCGATGCCGCGGAACGCCGCCAGCACCGTTTCCATGTCGTGGCCGGCCAGGTTGGYCATCAGCGCGCCCAGCGCCGCATCGTCATGGTCGGCCAGCAGCTCGGGGATGCCCGCTATGCCGCCGATATCGGCCAGCAGCTGCCGGCGCCAGGCCGCGCCGCCCTGGTACACCAGGGCCGAGTAGAGCGGGTTCGGGCATTCGTCGATCCAGCGCCGCAAAGCATCGCCGCCCGGGCGGCGGAACGCGGCCTCCAGCAGCCCGCCGTACTTCAGCGTCACCACCCGCCAGCCCATATTCTCGAACAGCTTGTCGATGCGGGCGAACAGGCGCTCGGTGACGATCGAATCCAGGCTCTGGCGGTTGTAGTCGATCACCCACCAGACGTTGCGGACATCGTGCTTCCAGCCCTCCAGCATGGCTTCGTAGATGTTGCCCTCGTCCAGCTCGGCGTCGCCCATCAGCGCCACCATGCGGCCGCCGGCCTTGGCCTCGCGGCCCCATGCCTTCAGCGCCACATAGTCCTGGGCGATCGAGGCGAACAGCGTCATGGCGACGCCGAGCCCGACCGAGCCGGTCGAGAAGTCGACGTCGTCGGCGTCCTTGGTCCGCGACGGGTAGGACTGGGCCCCGCCGAGCGAGCGGAAAGCCTCGAGGTTCTCGCGGGTCTGCTGGCCCAGCAGGTACTGGATGGCGTGGAACACCGGGCTGGCATGCGGCTTCACCGCCACCCGGTCGCGCGGCCGCAGCACGTCGAGATAGAGGGCGGTCATCACAGTGACCAGCGAGGCGGAGGAGGCCTGGTGGCCGCCGACCTTGAGCCCGTCCGGGCTGGGCCGCAGGTGGTTGGCGTTGTGGATCGTCCAGGCGGAGAGCCAGAGGATCTTCTTCTCCAGCGCCTTGAGCAGGCGCAGCCGGTCCGCCGCCACCGCGCCGTCCGCCTCGATGCGCGCCTCACGCACCTTGCGACCAACCGTCCCCATCGCCCGATACCCTCGCCCTGCTGCGGATTGGAGCCTACCTTAATCAGCACGTCAGTGAACCGGACGCAACGGCGGCGCGCTCCCACCGGAACGACGCCGCCCGACGGAATCCCGCCGCCCTGCCGTGCAGGGGCCGGAGGGGCGGTTCGAGAGCGGAGACGGAGAACCATGTCTCTCGTCCAGGCGGCGATCGCCGCGAATCGCTTCGGGTTCGGCGCCCGGCCGGGACAGCTGGAGACCCTCGCCGACAACCCGTGGGACTGGCTCAGGGCGCAGATCCGCCAGCCGGTGGCGCCTGCCGGCGACATGCCGCTGACCAAGGCCGGCCTGGAGATCCTGATCGCGGTGCAGACGGCGCCGGACGAGGACAGCCGCAAGCCGCACCAGGAAGAGGCGCGGGTGCTGCGCGACCGCGACCGTGTGGCGCACATCCAGTCAGCGGTGGCCAGCGACACGCCGTTCCGCGAGCGGCTGGTCAAGTTCTGGACCAACCATTTCACCGTCGCCTACGTCCAGAGCTATGTCATCCCCTTCGGCGGCGCCTATGAGACCGAGGCGATCCGCCCCTATGCCACCGGCAGGTTCCGCGACCTGCTGGGCGCGGTGGTGAAGCACCCGGCGATGCTGTTCTATCTCGACAATGCTCGCTCGGTCGGGCCGAACTCGAAGGGCGGCAAGCAGGCCGGGCTGGGCCTGAACGAGAATCTGGGGCGGGAACTGATGGAGCTGCACACGCTGGGCGTCGACGGCGGCTACACCCAGGCCGATGTGCGGGCCCTGGCGATGATCCTGACCGGCTGGACGCCCGGCCGCGGCAAGGACCCGCCGGGCACCGTCTTCGCCTTCCGTCCCAGCGGTCACGAGCCCGGGCCGAAGACCTTCCTGGGCCGGACCTATCCGCAGGCCGGCCAGGATGAGGGCGAGGCGGCGCTGGACGCCCTGGCCGCGCACCCGGCGACGGCCCGGCACATCGCCACCCAGCTGGCCCGCCACTTCATCGCCGACGACCCGCCGCAGGCCGCGGTCGACCGCCTGGCGAAGACCTTCCTGGACACCGATGGCGACCTGGCCGCTGTGTCGGAGGCGCTGATCGACAGCCCCGAGGCCTGGTGGCCGGTGCGGAGCAAGTTCAAGTCGCCGCTCGACCTCGTGGTCTCGGCCGCGCGTGGCTTCGACCTGACCGAGGTCGAAACGGCGGCGGTGAACTGGACCCGCCGGCTGGGGCAGAAGGTCTACGATGCGCCGTCGCCGCAGGGATGGCCGGACCGCGAATCGGATTGGCTGGCGCCGGAGCTGGTGATGCAACGGATGGAATGGAGCTATCAGGTGATCCCGCGCCTCGTCGCCGACCAGTCGCCCCTGCCCTTCGCCGAGGCGCTGCTGGGCCCGACCCTGTCGGAGCAGACCAAGGCCGTGCTGCGCGGCGCGCCGAGCCAGCGCGAGGGCATGGCCCTGGCGCTGCTGAGCCCGGAATTCCAGAGGAGGTGAGAGGATGGATCTGACCCGACGCCATCTTCTCGGCGGCTTCGCGGCCACGGCCGCGGCGACGGTGCTGCCCGCCCGGCTGCTGCTGGCCAAGGCGCCGATCGAGCAGCGCTTCGTGCTGATCATCCTGCGCGGCGCGCTGGACGGGCTGGCCGCGATGCCGCCCTATGCCGACCCCGACCTGAAGGCGCTGCGCGGCGCCCTGGTGCCGCCCGATCCCGGCCAGGATGGCGGCATGGTCGACCTGAACGGGCGCTTCGCCCTGCATCCCGGCCTGGCCTCGCTGAAGGACTGGTACGCCGAGGGCAGTTTCCTGCCGCTGCACGCCGTGGCCTCGCCCTATCGCGACCGCTCGCATTTCGACGGCCAGGACCTGCTGGAGACCGGGGCCGCCCGGCTGGACGGCACCCGCGACGGCTGGCTGAACCGCACGCTGGGCCTGATCGGCGCCACCGACCGGCGCTTCGGCATCGCCTTCGCCGAGGACATCCCGCTGGTGCTGCGCGGCACCACGCCGGTGACCTCCTGGCTGCCGGACCGGCCGGCCACCCTGCCGCCCGGCTTTCCCGACCTGGTCGCCCGGCTGTACGACCAGGACCCGGCGCTGCACGCCGCCTATGCCTCCGGCCTCGACACCACCGCCTTCGGCCGGCAGATCCAGGGCATGGTGCAGACCGCATCCGCGCCGGGTCCCGCTTCGCCCGCTCAGGGTGCGATGGCCGGCGGCCCGATGGCGCCGGCCGCGGCGGGGGCGGACCTGCAGCTGGCGGAGGCCGCCGGCCGGTTCCTTGCCGACCCCACCGGCTCGCGCATCGCGGTGATGGAGCTGTATGGCTGGGACACCCATGTGCAGCAGGTGAAGCGGCTGGACCGGCTGCTGGCTGCCTATGCCGCGACGCTGCAGGCGCTGCGCTCCGGGCTGGGCGAGGCCTGGAAGCAGACCGCGATCCTGACGGTGACGGAGTTCGGCCGCACCGCCGCGGTCAACGGCTCCGGCGGCACCGACCACGGCACCGGCTCGGTCGCCTTCCTGGCCGGCGGCGCTGTGCATGGCGGACGGGTGCTGGCCGACTGGCCGGGCCTGTCCGGCGACAAGCTGTACCAGGGCCGCGACCTGGCCCCGACCACGGATCTGCGGGCCGTGGCCAAGGGCGTGTTCCGCGACCATCTCGGCCTGCCGCAGGACGCGCTGGACCGTGTCATCTTCCCCGGCAGCGCCGACGCGGCGCCGATGCGGGAGCTGGTGCGGCGGGCCTGACCAGCCGCGCGCTATTCGTCGAGCTTGCCCAGCCCGATGGTGGCCAGGAGGACGCTGCCGTCATTGGTCAGCGCCCACTTGCCCTGCCGCTCCTCGATCAGGCCGCGGGCCTGCAGGCCCAGGCGGACGTGATCGGCGACGCCGGTCTCATGGCGATGGACCCGCCCCAGGGCATCCTTCTCCTCGGCGGACAGGTCATCGGGTCGAAGCTGCGGCATTCCTTCCTCCTACATCCGATCGCGGGCGGACAACGCCGCCATGGCGCGCGGTGAAGACCGGGTACAGGATAGCCTGACGCTCCGCCCCCCGATCCATGGAAAGGGCGGCGCCGCATTTTTTCACGATGCCGACGGGACACAGATTACGCGGGAAGATTTCAGCCATGACACATTTGATCATCCGGCCGGCCGACGGGCTGCTGACCGTGACGATGATGGCGGGGCCGATGGCCGCCGCGCCGGTCAGCCGGGCCGAGGTCGAGGCGCTGCTGCCCGCCTTCGAGGCCTATGCCAACAGCACCATCCAGCGGTGGCAGATGCCCGGCGTCGCCATCGGCATCGTCGCCGACGACCAGCTGGTCTACGCCAAGGGCTTCGGCGTGCGGGTGCTGGGCGGCAACGATCCGGTCGACGCCGACACCGTGTTCCAGATCGGATCCAACACCAAGGCCTTCGCCGCGACGACCGAGGCAATCCTGGTCGACGAAGGCAAGATCGGCTGGATGGACCGGGTGATCGACCACGACCCGACCTTCCGCCTGTCCGATCCCTGGGTGACGCGCGAGTTCCGGGTGATCGACCTGCTGGCCCAGCGCAGCGGGCTGCGGCCCTATGTCATCGGCGAGATGGTGGGGCTGGGCTATTCGGCCGACGAGATGCTGGCGGCGCTGCGCCATGAGCCGGTGACCGGCTTCCGGCTGACCTTCGGCTACCAGAACGTGTTCCACCTGGAGGCCGCGCGCCTGGTCGCCGCCGCGTCCGGCGCGCCGTCCTGGGAGGCGTTCCTGTCCGACCGCGTCCTGCAGCCGCTGGGCATGCCGTCGACCACCGCGACCGAGGACGGGCTCCTGAGCAACCAAAACCACGCCAGCGGGCATGCCCCGGTGGACGGCACGATCCGGCCGATCCCGCTGCTGCCGAACTTCTACGCCGTCGGCGCCGCCGGCAACCTGAACTCCAGCGTCAACGACATGGGCCGCTGGCTGCGCATGCAGATCAATGGCGGCGAGCTGCAAGGCCGGCGGATCGTCGGGGAGAAGGCGCTGAAGCACACGCGGATCCCGCAGATCCCGATCTCGCCCATCGCCAGCTACGCCTCGGGCTGGGTGGTGTCGTCGCTGCCGGGCGGCCGCGTGGTCTGGCACAATGGCAGCACCCCCGGGTTCGGCAGCCATGTCGGCTTCGACCCGGAACGCCGGGCCGGGATCGTCGTGCTGACCAGCCTGGGCGGCAAGAGCCCGCCCGGCGATGCCGTCGCGATGCGCTTCCACGACCTGCTGCAGGGCAACCCGGAACGGGATTACGGCAGCGATATGCTGGCGGCGGCCGACGCCGGCATCGCGGCCGAGGCGAAGGCCTATGTCCGCCCCGCCGCGGCCATCTCGCCGCGGCCGCTGCAGGATTATGCCGGCGCCTATGAGGAGCCGGCGCTGGGCCCGGCGACGGTCTCGGTCGACGGCGACCATCTGGTGCTGCCGCTGGGGCCGAACCGGATGCCGATGACCGTGCGGCCCTGGTCCGGCGATGTCTTCAGCTGGCATCTGCCGGACGGTGACGCCCGCCTGGCCGGAAGCGATCCTGCCGGCAAGGTGGTGTTCCAGACCAAGGCCGATGGCGGCATCGCCGGCTTCAAGCTGCTGTTCCGCGAGGATTCGGCCGAGCGCGGCTTCACCCGCCGCCCGTCGTGAGGGCACCCGCCGAGGCCCCCTCCCGGCTGGGGAAGGGGGCCTTTGACCTCAGGCCGCGCCCTTGCGGACGCCGCGGTTGACCGCGCTGGCCACGGCCTTGAGCGAGGCCATGACGATGTTGCTGTCGATGCCGACGCCGAACAGCGTCCTGCCGCCGACCCGCGCCTCGACATAGGTCGCGGCGGCCGAGTCGGAGCCGCTGCGCAGGGCGTGCTCGCGGTAGTCGGCGATGTCGACATCGACCCCGGTCTCGCGCCGCAGCGCGTCGACGAAGGCGTTGAGCGGGCCGTTGCCCTCGCCCCGGATGGTCTTCTCAACCCCGTCGATCTTGACCTGCGCCTCGATGTGGCGCTCGCCGCGGCCGGTCGGCAGCGTGGTGTGGCCGGTCACCTCGACCCGGCCCGGGGTCAGGTACTCCTGCTCGAACTCGTGCCAGATCACCTTGGACGAGATCTCCTTGCCGGTCTCGTCGGCCAGCTTCTGGATCACCTGGCTGAACTCCACCTGCAGCTTGCGCGGCAGGTCGAGGCCGTGGTCGGTCAGCAGCAGATAGGCGACGCCGCCCTTGCCGGACTGGCTGTTGACCCGGATCACCGCCTCGTAGCTGCAGCCGATGTCCTGCGGGTCGATCGGCAAATACGGCACCTCCCACAGCCCGCTGTTGCTCTTCTCCATGGCCGCGAAGCCCTTCTTGATCGCGTCCTGGTGCGAGCCTGAGAAGGCGGTGAACACCAGCTCGCCGCCATAGGGGTGGCGCGGATGGACCGGCAGCTGGTTGCAGTATTCGACGGTGCGCACGATCTCGCCGATATCGTGCAGGTCGAGCTCAGGGTTGACGCCCTGGGTGAACATGTTCAGCCCCAGGGTGACGATGTCGACATTGCCGGTGCGCTCGCCATTGCCGAACAGCGTGCCCTCAACCCGGTCGGCGCCGGCCATCAGCGCCAGCTCGGTCGCGGCGATGCCGGTGCCGCGGTCGTTGTGCGGATGCACCGACAGGATGAAGCTGTCGCGCCGGGCGAAGTTGCGGTGGCACCACTCGATCTGATCGGCATAGACGTTCGGCGTCGCCATCTCCACCGTCGCCGGCAGGTTGAGGATCGCCTTCCGGTCCGGCGTCGGCTGCCAGGCGTCGAGCACGGCGCCGCAGATGTCGCGGGCATAGTCCAGCTCGGTGCCGGTGAAGCTTTCCGGCGAGTACTGGAACACGATCTCGGTCTCCGGCACCGTCGGCACCAGCTCCTTGATCAGCTTCGTCCCTCGCACCGCGATCTCGGTGATGCCGTCGCGGTCGAGGCCGAACACCACCCGGCGCTGCAGCGTCGAGGTCGAGTTGTAGAGATGGACGATCGCCCGCCTGGCGCCGCGGATCGCATCGAAGGTGCGGCGGATCAGCTCGTCCCGCGACTGGGTCAGCACCTGGATGGTGACGCCGTCGGGGATCAGGTTGTTGTCGATCAGGTGGCGGACGAAGTCGAAATCGGTCTGCGAGGCGGCGGGGAAGCCGACCTCGATCTCCTTGAAGCCCAGGCCGACCAGCAGGTCCCACATGCGCTGCTTGCGGTCGGTCCCCATCGGCTCGATCAGCGCCTGGTTGCCGTCGCGGAGATCGACCGAGCACCAGATCGGGGCGCGGTCGATGACGCGGTTCGGCCATTGCCGGTCGGTCAGCGCCACGGTCTGCACCGGGCGATACTTGTCGATCGGCATTCCGGGTTTGGGTGACATCACGGACATCGGATTTCTCTCTCGCACCGGCCGGCGCGCGGCCGGACCAAAGGATAGGGCGAAACGACGACGGGCGCATGACATGGATGCGCCAAAGGGCCGCCGGGCGCGCGATGCGCCGCTCAGCGGCCGGTGATAAGTCGGAAGCTGTCCCGGAAGGTGCGGGAGAAGGCCTGTCGGGACGATCGGTCGGGGGCCATGGAGAGGATCCGGAAAAGGGTCGCAGCAGCTTCGGTTCGACGCCCCTCTGGGCGTCGATCAGATAAGTCGAAGCGTGCTTAGCCGGATCACCATGCCCCCACCTAAGGGGCCGGGGGTCGCTCTGTCAACTGAATCCGCTGGTCGGTGACCCGGTCGAAGAAGCCGGTGATCGCGGGCCCGGTGCCGTCCGGCCAGCCATGCGCATAGGGCCGGCTGCGGTTGAAGGTCGAGGGCAGGTCGCAGAACACCACCGGGTCGCCGATGCCGGACTTGCCCCAACGCTTGCAGCGGAAGGTGGCGCTGGCGTCGACCGGCGTGGCGGTCAGCCGGTTCTGGGCGATGCGCTTGTCGCGCTCGATGATGCCCTGGCTGTAGGGCACCATGTTGTCCTTCGGGTTGTGCAGCAGGATCGCCGCCACCTGCCCCTGGCAGGGCCGGACGCTGCCGATGCCGCCGGCCACCACGGCGGTGGCGCGGAACACCCCGGCGCGGCCGCAGGACAGGTCGTTGACGAAGCTGCCGCCCATCGAATGGCCGGCGGCGAAGATCTGGTTCTGGTCGACGCAGAGCGTCGCCTTCAGCCGGGCCAGCAGGGTGTCGACATAGGCCATGTCGCGGTCCGCCCGGCCGCCCCAGCCACCCTGCGCCTGCGGATAGACCACGATCGCCGGCCGCGCCGCCGGGCCTTCCAGGTCGAAATAGGTTCGCACCTTCTCGGCCGTGCCGGTGCGGCCATGGAAGGCCAGGATCAGCCGGGTGGGCACGGATTTGTCGTAGCCGGGCGGCAGGTCGACGATGTAGCGCCAGGACGCGCCCTGGAACTTCAGCGACAGCCGCCCTTCCGCGGCGGGAAGGCCGCAGCCGCTGGTCGGTTGCGGCTGCAGCTGGGCCAGGTTGGCGCCCGGCGACGTGGGCCGGGTGCCGTTGCCCGGCGCCACGCAGGCGGCCACCACGAGAAGACAGGCGAAGGCGGCCAGCCGGCCGGCGCGGAGGAGGACGTTCATGGTCATTTCTCGCGGAGGCGCGGCATCAGCTCGACGAAATTGCAGGGCCGGAACCGGTTGTCGAGCTGGTCCTTCAGGATCAGGTCCCAGGCGTCGCGGCAGGCGGAGGGCGAGCCTGGCAGCGCGAACAGATAGGTGCCGCCGGCGACGCCCGCGGTCGCCCGGCTCTGGATCGTCGAGGTGCCGATCTTGTCGTAGGACAGCCAGCGGAACAGCTCGCCGAAGCCGGGGATGTGCTTCTCATAGACCGCGTGGAACGCCTCCGGCGTCACGTCGCGGCCGGTGACGCCGGTGCCGCCGGTGGCGATCACCGTGTCGATCTCGGGATCGGCGATCCAGGCCCCCAGCTGCGCCTCGATCGCCGCCTGGTCGTCCTTGACGATGCGCCGGTCGCGCACGGTGTGGCCGGCCGCGGCGATGCGCTCGGCCAGCGTGTCGCCGGACTTGTCGTCGGCGGCGCTGCGCGTGTCGGACACGGTCAGCAATGCGATGTTGACGGCGACGAACGGACGCGTCTCGTCGATCCGGCCCGGCATGCGTCCCCCCAAGCGGTGGTCGAACGAAGCGGCCAAGCTAGCCGAGGCGGGGCGCCGGGAAAAGTAAAACGGTATTCAGCCGGCGGACGCGACGCCGCAGCCCAGTTCCTTCATCCGGTGCTTCAGCACCAGCAGGTCGCGCCAGACGTCGCGCTTCATGCCCGGCTGCCGCAGGATGAAGGCGGGGTGGTAGATCGGCATGGTCGGCACCGGGGCGGCCAAGTCCGGAAAAGACCGGTCGTACCAGCGGCCGTGGATCCGGGTGATGCCCTCACGCGTCGCCAGCAGCGCCGCGGCCGAGGTGCCACCGGCGCAGAGCAGGATCTTCGGCTGCATCAGCGCGATGTGGCGCTCGATGAAGGGCAGCGAGATCGCGATCTCCGCCGCGTTGGGCTGGCGGTTGCCGGGCGGGCGCCA
Source organism: Inquilinus sp. YAF38 (assembly GCF_052113205.1). Classification (NCBI taxonomy): domain Bacteria; kingdom Pseudomonadati; phylum Pseudomonadota; class Alphaproteobacteria; order Rhodospirillales; family Rhodospirillaceae; genus Inquilinus; species Inquilinus sp. YAF38. The sequence goes on from NZ_JBFRCU010000053.1 coordinate 23,206, forward strand.
GTTGACGATGTTGGAGATGTAGACGGTGGTGCGGTCCAGCCCGATCGCCGCCAGCATGCGGTCCAGCAGCTTGCCGGACTGGCCGACGAAGGGCTTGCCCAGCCGGTCCTCCTCCGCCCCCGGCGCCTCGCCGACGATCATGATGTCGGAGTCGGGGTTGCCGTCGGCGAACACCATCTGGGTGGCCGTGGCCTTCAGCCCGCAGCCGTCGAAGGCGGCCAGCGCCGCGGCCAGCTCCTCTAGCGTATGGCACCCCGCGGCGATGCGGCGGGCGTCGCCGGTGGCGGCGTCGCTGCCCGGCAGCACCGCGCCGGCACCGACCACGCGAACGGGCTGGGCGGGGACAGGCTGGACCGGCTGCGGCGGCGGTGCCATCTGGATCGGCGCCGCCGGCGCCGCGGCCCTGCGAGGGCGGCCGAGCGCGCCCGGATCCTCGCCGATCGTCTCGTCGACGCCAGCGTCCTGGTACCATCTCAGCAGGGCGATGATCTCGGCGGGCTGCACGGCTGATTCGCTGATCCTGTCCATGCGCTAGAAGCCGCGGCACCGCCCGGCCTGTCAACACCCTGCCGCAGCGTCGGCGGGGCCCTGGCGCGTCGCAACCGGAGCCAAAGCCGGCGCGACATGATCGGCCATTCGATTCCAAGGATGCATTTCTGTAGCATGCCGCCAACCGAACGACAGGGACGCGCGATGGAACGCGAATCGATGGAGTACGACGTCGTGATCGTGGGCGCGGGGCCGGCGGGCCTCGCGGCGGCGATCCGGCTGAAGCAGAAGGCGGCGGAGACCGGGCGCGAGGTCAGCGTCTGCGTGCTGGAGAAGGGGTCGGAGGTCGGCGCCCACATCCTGTCGGGTGCAGTGCTGGACCCGCGCGCCCTGAACGAGCTGATCCCGGACTGGAAGGAGCAGGGCGCGCCGCTGGACACCCCGGTGGCGCAGGACGAATTCCACTACTTCACCGGGGTCAGCAGCTTCCGCCTGCCCAATTTCGGGCTGCCGAAGGAACTGCACAACCACGGCAACTACATCGTCAGCATGGGGCTGGTGACGCGCTGGCTGGCGCAGCAGGCCGAGGCGCTGGGGGTCGAGATCTATCCCGGCTTCGCCGCGGCCGAGGTGCTGTACCACGAGGACGGATCGGTCAAGGGTGTCGCCACCGGCGACATGGGCATCGGCAAGGACGGCGAGCACACCGGCAATTACACGCCGGGCATGGAGCTGCACGCCAAATACACCCTGATCGGCGAGGGCGTGCGCGGGTCGCTGGCCAAGATCCTGATGGAGCGCTTCAATCTGCGCGCCGATTGCGACCCGCAGACCTTCGGCCTGGGCGTGAAGGAGCTGTGGGAGGTAAAGCCGGAGAAGCACCGGCGCGGCCTGGTGCAGCACGGCTTCGGCTGGCCGCTGGACAACGAGACCTATGGCGGCAGCTGGATGTACCATTTCGGCGAGAACCTGGTCTCGATCGGCTATGTCGTCGCGCTCGACTACAAGAACCCGTATCTGTCGCCGTTCGAGGAGTTCCAGCGCTTCAAGACCCATCCGCTGGTCCGCCCGGTGTTGGAGGGCGGCAAGCGCCTGGCCTATGGCGGCCGCGCCATCAATGAGGGCGGGCTGCAGTCGATCCCGAAGCTGACCTTCCCGGGCGGCTGCCTGATCGGCTGCTCCGCCGGCTTCGTCAACGTGCCGCGGATCAAGGGCAACCACACCGCGATGAAGAGCGGCATGGTCTGCGCCGAGGCGGTGTTCGACGCCCTGGCCGAAGGCCGCGAGGGCCATGACGAGGTCACCGCCTATCCGGAGCGGCTGAAGGCCAGCTGGGTGTGGCAGGAGCTGACGGTGGTGCGCAACTGCCGCCCGGCCTTCCGCTGGGGCACGATCCTGGGCACGCTGTATTCCGGCATCGAGCTGTGGACCCGCGGCAAGCTGCCCTGGACCCTGCGCCACAAGCATCCCGACAACGAGACGCTGCGCCCGGCCGCGCAGTCGAAGAAGATCGACTATCCGAAGCCGGACGGGGTGATCACCTTCGACCGCCTCTCCTCGGTGTATCTGTCGAACACCAACCACGAGGAGAACCAGCCGTCGCATCTGAGGCTGAAGGACCCGTCCGTCCCGATCGCCTATACCCTGAAGGTGTTCGACGAGCCGGCGCAGCGTTACTGCCCGGCCGGGGTGTACGAGGTGGTTCGCGCCGAGGACGGCAGCGACCCGCGCTTCGTAATCAACGCGCAGAACTGCGTGCACTGCAAGACCTGCGACATCAAGGATCCGAAGCAGAACATCGTCTGGACCGTGCCGGAGGGCGGTGGGGGCCCGAACTACCAGATGATGTGAGAGACCATTCGTAAATGCTACTGGCGCGGCCGTCTGACGGCGGTTTCTGCGCTTCCGGTGCTCACGCACCAACGTGCGCTGCGCTCCGGTTCTCGAAACCACCGCCATCCGACTCACGCCAGCGCATTTCCAAACGGTCTCTCAGCGGGACGCGGATCGATCCCCGGCGCCGGGGTGTTGTTCCCGACAGCCGCACAGATTATGGTGCGGAGGGGATCATTGCAGGACCAGAATGACGGACGCCCACGACACCGTCCCGGTCGACCGGCTGCTCGAGGCGGGTCTGCGGCCGACGCGCCAGCGCGTGGCGCTGGCCCAGCTGCTGTTCGACGGCGGCGACCGCCACGTCACCGCCGAGGCGCTGCATGGCGAGGCGCTGGCCGCCGGCCGGGCCATGGCGCTGGCCACCGTCTACAACACCCTGCACCAGTTCACCGAGGCCGGGCTGCTGCGCGAGGTGGTGGTCGAGGCCGGCCGGTCCTATTTCGACACAAACATCCGCGACCATCATCACTTCTACCATGAGGCGACGGGCGAGCTGCGCGACGTCCATGGCGAGGCGGTGGTGGTCTCGGCCCTGCCCAAGGCGCCGGCCGGCACCCGCATCGCCCGGGTCGATGTGGTGATCCGCCTGACGGATGAGTGACGGCGTCGGCGCTATGACCGCCGCGCCGCGCATCGACGGGCTGCTGGAGACCTCGCTGTACGTCGCCGACCTGGACCGTGCCGCCGCCTTCTACGAGCGGGTGCTGGGCCTGGGCGTGATGCTGCGCAGCCCGCGGCTGGTGGCGCTGGATGCCGGCCGCCAGGGCGTGCTGCTGCTGTTCCTCGCCGGCGCCACCTCGGCGGATGTGGTCGAGGCCGGCGGCACCATCCCGGGGCATGAGGGCACGGGGCGGCTGCACATGGCCTTCGCCGTGCAGGATCTGGCCGCCTGGCGCGCCCGGTTGGCCGAGGCCGGCGTGGCCCTGACCGGCGAGATGGCCTGGCCGCGCGGCGGCACCAGCCTGTACTTCTCCGACCCGGACGGCCACGTCATCGAGCTGGCGACGCCCGGCCTGTGGCCGAACTATTGGGCCGTCACGCCGGCGCCAGCCGGCGCGGCCGGCGGAGACGTGAAACGGTCCTGGCCGTGAAGACCGAGACGCCGCCCAGCGCCAGCCCGACCAGCACGTCCCCGACCGTATGCCCGCCCAGGGTCACCATGACGACGGCGACGGCCAGGATCAGCCCCGCCGCGGCCGCGATGCGCCCCGGCGACCAGCGCGGCCAGACCAGCGCCGCCAGCGTCGTCACCGTGACCACGACAAGGGCCGAATGGCCGCTGGGCAACACCAGCCCGACCTGGCCGAATCCCTCCGGATGCCAGTCGACCACCGCCCGCGCGGCCGCGACCAGGGCGATCGCGACGGCCAGTGCGGTCAGGCTGAACACGGCCAGCCGCCAGCGGCCGCGGGCGATGGCCACGGCCGCGACGATGACCTGCAGCGGCACCGCGACGTACCACCAGCCCAGCAGGGCGAGCGACAACAGGAGGACCATCGGGTTCATGCCGCCATGATCCCATGCCCTGCGCCACGGATGAAGGGGCATGGCCAGTACGCCGCACCGGCCTATTTTATTCCAAGCTGCTTCGGCATGGCCTCGTCCAGAAGAAGGCGTTTCCGATTCGCCGGCCGAACGTTTAGTAAGAGACGCCCTGGGATCAATGAACCGCCCGCATGTCCGCCAGCTTTTCCGTCGCCGCCGTCCTGCTGAAGCTCCTGGTCACCACCGCCGGACCCGAGCTGCACCTGCCTGACGCCAGCCAGCTCGCCGCCTATCAGCCGCCCGAGACCACCCGGATCTATGCCGCCGACGGGTCGCTGCTGCGCGAGTACTATGTCGAGAACCGGGTGGTGGTGCCGCTGTCGGCCCTGCCGCCCTATCTGGTGCAGGCCTTCATCTCGGCCGAGGACCAGAATTTCCGGCGCCATCACGGCGTCGACCCGGCCGGCCTGGCCCGCGCCATGGTGGCCAACATCAAGAACCTGCGGCATGGCCGGCGGCTCGAGGGCGGCTCGACCATCACCCAGCAGGTGGCCAAGAACCTGCTGCTGACCAACGAGGTCAGCGCCCTGCGCAAGGTGCGCGAGCTGATCCTGGCCTTCGAGATCGAGCACGACTTCTCCAAGGACCAGATCCTGGAGCTGTACCTCAACGAGATCTATCTCGGCCGCGGCGCCTATGGCGTCGGCGCGGCCTCGGCCCGCTATTTCGGCAAGCCGCCGGCCGAGCTGTCGCTGTCCGAGGCGGCGTATCTGGCGGCACTGCCGAAGGCGCCGAACAACTACAACCCGGTGACCCGGCCCGAGGCCGCCCGCACCCGCCGCGACTACGTGCTGGACCGCATGGCCCAGGACGGCGCCATCACCGCCGAGCAGGCGGCGGCCGCCAAGGCCGAGCCGCTGGCGGTGCGTGCCCAGGCGCCGCTGGAGACGGTCCACGCCCCCTATTTCGCCGAGGAAGTGCGCCGGTCGCTGCGCAAATCCTTCGGCAACGACCAGCTCTATAGCGGCGGGCTGGCGGTGCGCACCACGCTGGACCCACGGCTGCAGCTCTTCGCCGACCGGGCGCTGCGCGCCGGGCTCGAGCGCTTCGACCGCAACCGCGGCTGGCGCGGGCCGATCACCAACATCTCGGCGATGCTCGACCTGCCGGCTTCGGCCCAGGCGGTGGCACAGGCCGAGGCCGCCCAGGCGGCGGCCCAGCCGGCTACGCCGCCCCCGGCACAGCAGGGCCGGCTGCTCGGCGCCCTGTCGGCGATGGGCGTGCACGTACCGGACCAGCAGCAGGCCGCCCCCGCGGTCGCCCCGACCGCCGCGCCCAAAGATAACCGCCCGGTGTGGCAGCGCTTCCTGACCGGCATTGACCGGCCGGGCCAGATCGACGGCTGGACCCTGGCTGTGGTGCTGGAGGTCGACCGCCAGGCCGCCACCATCGGTCTCGAGGACGGCAGCCAGGGCCGCATCGACCGTGCCGACATGACCTGGGCCCGCCGGGTCGAGAACGGCCGCGTCGGCCGGCAGGTCGGCGGCGCCGACGACGTGCTGGCCAAGGGCGACGTGATCTGGGTGCAGCCGGCCAAGACGTCCGGGCCGCAGGTCGCCGCCTATTCGCTGCGCCAGGTGCCGGAGGTGTCGGGCGCGCTGGTCGCCATCGACCCGTTCACCGGCAAGGTGCTGGCGATGTCGGGCGGCTTCGACTTCTCGCTCAGCGAGTTCAACCGCGCCACCCAGGCGCAGCGCCAGCCGGGCTCGGCCTTCAAGCCCTTCGTCTATCTCTCGGCGCTGCAGCACGGCTACACCCCGTCCAGCCTGATCTACGACACCCCGATCACGGTCGACCAGGGCCAGGGCGCCACCCGCTACCGGCCGCGCAACTATGGCGGCGGCTTCATCGGCCTGGCCACGCTGCGCTCCGGCGTCGAGCGCTCGCGCAACGTCATGACCGTGCGCCTGCTGGTCGAGATGGGGCTGCAGCCGGTCAAGGAGACGGCGGAGACCTTCGGCATCTACCAGAACATGCCGCTGTATCCGGCGATGGGCCTGGGCGCCGGCGAGACCACGCCGCTGAAGCTGACCACGGCCTATGCCACCATCGCCAATGGCGGCTACCAGATCAGCCCTTATCTGATCGAGCGGGTGCAGGACCGCGACGGCCGCAGCCTGCGGCAGCCGGGCGTGACGGGGCCGGAGCGGGCCGACTGCATCCCCTGCGCCGTCACCGGCTGGACCGGACAGCCGGCGCCGGCGCAGCCGCGCGGGCAGGTGCTGGACGACCCGATCGCCAACTACCAGATGATCTCGATCCTGCAGGGCGTCACCCAGCGCGGCACCGCCGCCCGCCTGGCCGGGCTGGGCCTGCCGCTGGCCGGCAAGACCGGCACCACCAATGATTCGAACGACGTCTGGTTCGTCGGCTTCTCGCCGCGGCTGGCGGTCGGCATCTATGTCGGCTACGACAAGCCGCGCAGCCTGGGCGCCGGCGCCACCGGCGGTTCGATCGCGGTGCCGATCTTCAGCGACTTCATCAAGGACGCGCTGGCCGGGGAAGACCCCGGTGCCTTCGCGGTACCGTCCGGCGTCAGCTTCGCCTATGTCGACCGCCGCAGCGGCTATTCGGCGGAGCCGGGCGGGTCGGATGTGATCATGGAGGCGTTCCGCCCCGGCACCGAGCCCGGCCCGGCCCCGGTCGCCGACACCTTCGGCGAGACCAGCCAGGATGCGCTGACCGGCACCGGCGGCCTGTACTAGCGGGATGAATTGAGGCCGAGCGTCCTGGACGCCGGCGGGGAGAAAGCGGGCTCGACGAAGAGCCTTCAGCCGGAGGCGCAAGCGCCTCCGGCCCCTCCCGCAGGACGGGAGAGGCAAAACAATCCGGTTCTCGTAGGTTGGGTTCGCGGCAGCGAACCCAACAGGATCAGGGCCGCGACGGCGGCGACATGTTGGGTTCGCAAAGCGCGAACCCAACCTACGCGGTCAGCCCGTGTCCGGCGGCTTGCGGCGGCCGGGAGCAGCCGAGCGGGGCTCGGGCGGATCCTCGTCGTCCTCGCCGTCCTCCGGCGGAATGAAGCCCAGCTCCTCCAGGGCCTCGTCGGCCATCTCCAGCCACTGCTTCACCTGCACCGGATAGCCCCAGCGCCGGCACAACGCCGCCACCGCGACCTCGGCCCGGCTGGCTTCCACCAGCTCCGCCACCTCCGGCCGCTCCAGCCGCTCGCAGACCTCGTCGGCGCGGCGGTCGGCCTCCTCCTCGTCCTTGGACACCTCAGAGGCGGCCGCCATCATCGCCAGCCGGACCCGCAGCGCGTGCCAGTCCTCCTGCGCCGCCTCGCGCTGCGCCGCGGCCTTGCGCCGCTCGGCGGCCTGCCGCGACAGCTTGTCCTTGAGCAGCAGGGTCAGCCGCACGGCGCGCGAGACGGTGGCGATCCGCTGGCAGTAATCGACCCCGGGCTGCGGCGCCTGCAGCGCCTCCCGCTGCGTCGCCCGGGCGATCGACATCTGGATCTCGACCAGCTCCGCCACCACGCACAGATCCGCCGCCCGCTCCTCCTGCGGAGCGGCCGAGGCCTCGGTGGCCGAATCGGTCTGCGCCTTGTTCATAGAACATAGCATGAACGAGAGGCGCAGTTAACTCTATTGCGACCGTGTTTCCGCCGACAGAACAATGGGTTGCCCCTCCCGCGCGCGGGAGGGGCCGGCGACAGGCGCCCTAAGCCGCCAGGCCGCGCACCAAAGCATCGGCCAGGCGGCGGGAGAAGGCGGCGGGGTCGGGCAGCGGTTCGCCCTCGATGATCCGGGCCTGGTCCAGCAGCAGGAAGGCGCAATCCTCCAGCGCCGGATCCTGGGCCGCGGCGCGCTCGGCCAGGCGGCGGATCAGCGGATGGCCGGGATTGACCTCGAGGATGCGCTTCGAGCTGGCATCGACCCGCCGGTGCTGCTTCAGCAGCCGCTCCAGATGCAGGTCGGTGTCGCCCTCATCGGCGACCAGGCAGACGGCGCTGTCGGTCAGGCGCTGCGAGGCGCGGACATCCTTGACCTGGTCGGCCAGCGCCAGCTTCAGCGCTGCGACCAGCGCGTCCATGCCCTCGCCGGCCTCGGGCTTCGGCGCCTCGGCCGGGGCCTCGATCTTCGACAGGTCGGCGCCGCCGCGGGTGGCGGATTTGAACGGCTTGCCCTGGAACTCGCCGAGCGAGGGCACCGCGAACTCGTCGACCGGGTCGGTCAGCAGCAGCACCTCGATGTCGCGGGCGCGGAAGCCCTCGAGTTGGGGCGAGCGGGCCAGCGCCGCCGCGTCGTCGCCGGTGATGTACCAGATCTCGTCCTGGCCCGGCCGCATCCGGCCGACATACTCCTCCAGGCTGACCAGCCCGTCGCCCCCCGTCTTCTCGCTTCGGGTCGAGCGGAAGCGCAGCAGCGGCAGCAGGGCGTCGCGCTGCTCGCGGTCCTCATAGATCCCTTCCTTCAGCACCGCGCCGAAGGCGGTCCAGAACGTGCCGTAGGCCTCGGCATCGTCCTTGGCCTTGCGGCCGAGCTCGGCCAGCACCTTCTTGGTCACGCCCTGGCGGATCTTGGTCACGGTCGGGTTCGACTGCAACATCTCGCGGCTGACGTTGAGCGGCAGGTCCTCGCTATCGATCACGCCGCGCAGGAAGCGCAGATAGGGCGGGATCAGCCCTTCCGCCGCCTCGGTCACGAACACCCGGCGGACATACAGCTTGACCCGGTGCTTGCGCTCCGGCTCCCACAGGTCGAAGGGCTGGCTGGTCGGCACGAACAGCAGCGAGCTGTACTCGATCGCCCCTTCCGCCTTCCAATGCGCGGTCAGCCACGGCTCGTCGAAGGCGTGGGCGACGTGGTGATAGAACTCCTTGTACTCCTCCGCCGTGATCTCGGCCTTGGGCCGGGTCCACAGCGCCGAGGCGCGGTTCAGCGTCTCGGACTTGCCCTCATCGCCCAGCAGCACGATCGGGATGGCGATGTGGTCGGAATGGGTCTTGACGATCTGGCGCAGCCTGAGCGGCGACAGGAACTCGTCCTCGCCGTCCGACAGATGCATGACGATGCGGGTGCCGCGGCCGACATCCTCGGCCGCGCCGACGGTGAAGGCGCCTTTGCCGTCGGAGACCCAGCGCCAGCCCTGCTCCTCGCCGGCCTTGCGCGAGAACACCTCGACCTCGCGCGAGACCATGAAGGCGGAGTAGAAGCCGACGCCGAACTGGCCGATCAGCCCGACATCCTTCTTGGCGTCGCCCGACAGCGTCTCGACGAAGGCGCGGGTGCCGGACCGGGCGATGGTGCCGAGATTGCCGACCAGCTCCTCACGCCCCATGCCGATGCCGTTGTCGGCGATGGTCAAGGTGCGGGCGGCCGGATCGACCGCCAGGGTGATGCGGTAGTCGGCGTCGCCGGCCGAAAGCTCGGGCGCCGTGATCGCGGCGTAGCGCAGCCGGTCGCAGGCATCGGAGGCATTCGAGATCAGCTCGCGGAGGAACACCTCCTTCTGGCTGTACAGCGAATGCGCCACGATATCGAGAAGGCGGCTGACTTCGGCCTGGAAGGTCAGGGTTTCGTCGGTCTTCTGCTGGTCCATCTCGGGTGATCCGGTGGGTCTGGGTGTCGCCGCCCGATATGGGCAAAGCGGATGCGGGCCGCAACCCCTGACGCGGCTGCTATCGCCTGCAACCGCGACTACTTCGGCATCAGCGCGGCAGCCGCTCGTCGCCTGGCGGTGGCGGCTCGTCGCTAGCCCGATCGAGGAAGGGCAGCAGATCCTCCGGCCGGGCGTCGCCGGCGCGGCGTCGCAGGAACACGGCTGCGGTGTCGACCGCGCCGATCTTCTCCGCCACTGCCGCCGCGATCCATTGGTTGAGCGAAACCCCGTCCTCCCGGGCCAGGCGCTGGGGCCGCGGCCTTGACCGAAGCGGGGAGCGTGAGGGGGTAGGAGGTCTTCGTCATCGTCTCATCTCCACGAGCATATCGCCGGGACGGAGCGCGGGCATGCCATAGCAGGGCCCGAATCATTGACCCGTCATGGCGAGCCCCGAAGGGGCGTGGCGACCCAGCGGCTCGATCTCTGGATGGCCACGGCGCTCCGCGCCTCGCCATGACGGGGAGGGGGCGAAGAGTCGATCTCAAAGGCCACGGGTATCACTACTTCGGCATCAGCACGGCGAGGTCGGTGCCGTTGATCAGCATGCGGCCGGCGGGGTCGACCACGAGATCGTAGTCGCGCGCCGCCTTCCCGTCCGCCGTCTTCGCCTGCCGCCCCACCAGCTGGAAGACGGTGATGCCGGCGGCGGTGCCCGCGCCGTCGGGCTGGGTCCGCAGGAATTTGACGAACTCGTCGAGCCCAGCGATCCGCAGCGTCGCCTGGGCGGTCACCCCGAACACAGCCTGCGGGTCCACCGTGCCGACGCCGCCGAGGTCGATCGCGCCCTTCGGGGCGGTGATGCGGAAGCTGTCGACCGACAGACGCGCGTCGGAGGCGAGCAGGCGGTCGGCGATCCGCTGCATCGCCTGGGCGAAGGCCTGGTCGCCGTCCGGCAGCGACGAGTCGCCGTCATGCCGGATCTCGGCCTGCATGGCGGCCTCGACCCCATCCCAGAACAGCGCCTGGACCGAGCGGCTGGGGACGTCCTTCAGCGCGATGTCGATCCGGGCCTGGCGCGGCACCCAGTCGGCAAAGGGCAGCCCCGGGTCGAGCGTCAGCTCGTCCATGCTCAGATGCAGGCCGTAGCCGGCCCGGTCGCCGTCCAGCCCGACATAGGTCTCGCTGTAGCCGACGCTGCCAACCGCGACATTGGCATCGGGCGAGCGCACGCGCAGGCCACTCAGGCCGATCTCGGCCTTGTACTGCGACAGCGCGGCGATCGTCGTCCGGACCCGGGCGAACCAGGGCGACAGCTCCGCCGGCGGCGGCTCGTCCTCGCCATGCTTCGCCACCATCGACTGGAACCCGCCGATCACGGCGATCAGGCCGGCGATGTCGAGACCGTCGGCCGACATGCCATAATGCCCCTTCGCCAAGTCGAAGCCCATCTCCGACGGACCGTCGCCGGTGGTCTCGGTCAGGGCGAAGGACAGCCCCTCGACGTCGAGGGCCAGGGCCGTGCCGGCGGTCGGCTTGCCGGCGACGGGATCGAGCGCGCCCGAGAGCCGCACCCGGTCGATCGCGAGGCTGCCGGGATCGGTCTTGCCCGGCCCATCCGCGACGGTGAATCCCCGCAGGTCGAGGGTCACGTCGCCGCCCAGGCCGCGGCCGGGGACGGTGCGGTCGAGCCCGCGATAGCCGCCGGCGACGGTCAGCGACTCGAAGCCGGTCGTGGTGTCGTCGCCGGCGGCGTGCAGATCGGTCAGCACCAGCTCGGCCTGCGAGGCGCTGCCGATCAGGCCCTGCACCTGCCGCAGCAGCGCATCCAGCTTGCGCCCGGCATTCGGCAGTTGCGGCGCCTGGGGGTCGCGTTGAGCGGCGTCGAGGGTGAAGGCGATCAGACGCCACACCCGGTCGCGCAGCGCCGCGGCGTCGACATCCTCGAGCCGCCCGCCATAGCGCAGCCGGCCGAGGGTCAGCCCTTCGCCGGCCGCGGGATCGCCCACGGACAGGCCCTCCGCCTCGAGCTGCAGGCCGATGTCCTGGCGCGCCGAGCCGGGATGCGGCGTGGTGGCGCTGGTCAGGCTGAGCCGATGCATAGCGAGCCGGGTCTCGCCGTCCTCGGTCACGGTCATGCCCTCGGAGTCGTCGGTCGAGGCGGTCAGCAGCGACGCGGCGAGGTCGACGGTCAGCTCGGCGCGGCGGCTGCGGCTGGTGAGCAGCACCGGCGGCTCGTCCCCGCCCGGCCGGATCTCGCAGCGGATCGGCGTCTCGCCGTGGAGGCGATAGATCGCCCCCTCCCCCGCCGTGGCGGTGTAGCGGTCGCCGTCGCAGCGGATCCGCACCACCCGCTTGTGGCCGTCGGCATCGTCGCGCAGCGCCAGCGACAGAGCGGGGCCGGTGACGTGGTACTGCGCCCCGGCCGACTCGACCGTCCAGCCGCCCTCGAAGATCGGCTCGCCCAGCCCGGCGGTCGCCAGGGTCGGAGTCAGGATTCCGGTCAAGCCCTTCTGCAGCGCGGCAGCGCCTTCGGGCGTCGCCTGTGCAAGAGCCGCACCGGCGAGCCAGAGGGGGATGGTGCCGAGCAGGATCGGCCCGAGACGACGCATGATGGTTCCCCCTCCGGAACGGCGATTACTGCTTCGGCATCATCGCGGCCAGGTCGGTGCCGTTGACCAGGATCTTGCCGGCGTCATCGACGACGATGTCGTAGTCGCGCGCCGGGCGGCCGTCCTTGGTGGTGGCCTGGCGGCCCATCACCTGCGCCATCGACAGGCCGGCCGCCGCCTGGGCGCCGTCCGGCAGGCCCTGCAGGAACTTGATCAGCCCGTCGAGATTGACGATGCGCAGATCGAGGTCGGCGGTCACGCCATGCGCCGCCGCATCCTTGCCCTGCACCGCGCCGCCGAGGTCGATCGCCGCCTCGGGGGCGCCGAAATGGAAGCTGGTGATGTCGAGCCGGCTGCCGGCGCGGCGCAGGATGCCGCCCAGCTCCATCATCGACTGCGCCATCGCCTGCTGGGCCTTGGCCGGATCCGCCGCCTGGTCGGCCGAGGCCTCCATCATCGTCAGATAGGCGGTGCCGACCTCGGCCCAGGGAATGCCGCTGGCATTCATCCGGATGGTCGCGTCGGTCGGAATCCACTCGGCGAAGGGCGGCTTCGGGGCCAGCGCCAGCCCGCCCATCTCGATCTCCAGCACCCCGGTGCCGCCGCCCGGGGTGGACACGCCGCCATAGCCCTCGACGAAGCGCACGCTGTCGACCGTCACCTGCACCTCCGGCGCCTTGATCCGCAGGTCGGTCATCGTCCCGGCGAACTGGCCGCCGCCGCCATAGGACGCCATCATCTGCTTGAATGGGCCCATGATCTTCTTCATCACCTCGGCCTGCATCCCGGCCGCCTGCTGCGGATCGGCCGGCGACTGGCCCGAGGTGGTCAGGGTTTCCAGCATCCCGGCATAGACGTCCATCACCTCGCCGTAGGAGGCGATGACCTGGTGCACATCCATGCCGTCCATGGTCATGTCATAGGCGGTGTGGCCGAGGGTGACGCGCTCGACGCCCTTGTCGTCCACGACGCTGAGGCCACGGGCCTCCATCTTGAGGACGGCATCGTGCCGGCCCGGAGCGGTGGCCGGCCGGAGCTGGCTGGTGCCGGACAGGGTGTCGATCGTGACCTTGACGGGTTCGCCCTCCTGGGCGAGGACGGTGGCATCGGCCCGCCATTCGCCCTCGGTGAACAGCTTCTGGCCGAGGTCGACCACGAAATGCGCCTGCAGGGCCCGGCTGGTCAGGGTGACCTTGGCCTCGCCCTCCGGCTCGGCGACGCAGTTCATCGGCTGGCTGCTCTCCAGCCGCCAGGTGGCGGCGCCGGTCGATGTCGCCCGGTAGGTCTGGGCGTCGCAGCGCAGCGCCACCGATTTCGCGTCCTTCTCCGAGCCCTTCAGCGTCAGGTCGATGCCGGGGAACACCACGGTGGCGCCGTCCCAGCCCGATTCGACCTTGACCGGGCCGGTGAACAGCGGCTGCTGCTGTACCTGGATGGCCAGGATCGGCTTCAGCATCTCGTTCAGCCCGTCGCGCAGCGCCGTGGCATCCGGCGCCGTCTGGGCCAGGGCGCTGCCGGCGAGCCAAAACGGGGCAGCGCCCAGCAGGATGCAGATCGACCGTGTCATGCTTCGCTCCCCCAATTCGAACTCGCGACCGCGCCTCAGCGCATGCCGAGCAGCGGCTTCAGATCGGTTCCGTTCAGCAGGATGTCGCCGTTCTCGCCGACCACCAGCTTGTAGGTGCGGGCCGGCTTGCCGTCGACCGTGTCCTGGGCGCCCATGGTCTGCAGCACGGTCAGGCCCTGCACCATCTCCTGCCCGTCCGGCACGGCCTTGGCCGCCTCCAGCGCGTCTTCCATCCCGGTGACCACCAGCGTGGCTTCGCCGGTCATCATCAGCGGCGCCTTCGGGTTCGGCCGCAGCGTGCCGGTCAGGTCGATGCTGGTCAGCGGCGACACGGCCTTGAACGACCGGATCTCGAGCGCGCCGTCACCGTTCATGACCACCTGCTGCAGCTGCGCGGCCGCGATCTCGGCCGCCTGGTCCGGGCCGAGCGTGGCCGAGCTATCGAGCATGGCGGTCAGCGCCTGCAGCAGCGCCTGATTCGGCAGGTTGGTCAGCGCCAGGTCGACGGTTGCGCTGTGCGGGATGAACTGGCCGAATTCCGGCAGCGGCTGGATGCCGAGCTGGGCCAGGTCGAAGGTGACGCGGAAGGTCGAGGCGTTCTTGGCCAGGCCGCTGAGGCCGACGCCGAAGCTGGTCGAGGCCAGCGTCACCTTCTCGACATCGGCCTCGCCGGGCGTGACGTCCAGCCCGGTCAGCCCATAGCTGAAGTCGAGATCGTCGAACAGCTTCGGGGTGCCCTGGAACACCTTCCCGAGATCGGCCAGGAATTCCTTCGGCATCTCGCCGCCGGCCTGCGGCGGGTAGCGCTTCTGCAGCTCCGTCAGCTTGTCGCTGAAGGTGCGCAGCGCCGCCATGTTGGCGGCCGCCGCCTTGGCCTGGAGCGTGGCGCCGTCGAGGCGGAGGAGCTGCGCCCCTTTCTCGTCGACGAAGGCGACGCCGGAGAGGGTGACGCCGCCGGTGCTGTCATAGGTGTCCGGTCCGACCGCCTTGCTGTCGCCGGCCAGCACCAGCCCGTCGATCTTGAGCGAGCCCTTGGCCTCGGCCGGGTTGAGCGAACGGGCGGTGATCTGGCCCAACTTGCCGTCCAGCGACATGAACGCGTGATATTGCGGGGCGAAGACGCCGCGCAGCGCCTGGGTGCCGATCGTCACCTCGACCCCCTCGTCATCCTTGTCCGGGATCACGCGGTAGGTGGTGGGAATGGTGGCGACCGTGTCCAGCCAGCCATTCTCCTGCGGCGTCAGCTGCAGCTCGACCGGGTCGAGGGCCAGGCGGGCGGTGTCGCCCTCGGCGGTGAACAGGATCTCCGATTTCGGGATCACCGCCTTGTAGAACTTGCCCTGGGGCTCGACCGTGATCGGCCCCTGGAAGTTGAACACCACCGTCTTGTCGGCCGTGACCAGGTGGGTGGCGATCCAGTCCTTGAGGCCGAGGCGGATCTTGTCGGCGCCTTCCGCCGTTGCCTGCGCCTGGGCGGCGGCCGGCAGGAGGACCCAAGCGGCGATGCCGGCGGCAAACAGCGAAAGCGTGCGCATCATATGTTCTCCGTCTGTCCGACCGGAGCCCCTGGCAATATCGTTGCGACGAATGGCCGCCCGCACCGCAGGCGGGGCGGCAGTCTTGCATTAGCACCCGGCAGCGTTCAATTGTCGCTTATGTATCTCGCTGGTGATCGCCCGCGCCTCACGGCCGTGCTCGGCCCGACCAACACCGGAAAGACCCATCTCGCCATCGAACGCATGCTCGGCCATGCGAGCGGCATGATCGGCTTCCCGCTCCGGCTGCTCGCCCGGGAGAACTACGATCGGATCGTGGCGATCAAGGGACGGGCGCATGTCGCTTTGGTGACGGGCGAGGAAAAGATCATCCCGCCCGGCGCGCGCTGGTTCCTGTGCACGGTCGAGAGCATGCCGCTGGACCGGCCGGTCGCCTTCCTCGGCATCGACGAGATCCAGCTCTGCGCCGATCCGGAGCGCGGCCATGTCTTCACCGACCGGCTGCTGCACGCCCGCGGCCATGCCGAGACCATGGTGATGGGGGCGGAGACGATCCGCCCGCTGATCCGCAAGCTGGTGCCGGAGGCGGAGTTCGTGACCCGGCCCCGCTTCTCCGAGCTGACCCACACCGGCATGCGCAAGCTGACGCGCCTGCCGCCGCGCAGCGCCATCGTCGTGTTCTCGGCCACCGACGTCTACGAGATCGCCGAGCTGATGCGCCGCACGCGTGGCGGCACCGCGGTGGTGCTGGGCGCCCTGTCCCCGCGCACCCGCAACGCCCAGGTCGGGCTGTACCAGTCGGGCGAGGTCGATTACCTGGTGGCGACCGACGCCATCGGCATGGGGCTGAACCTGGACATCGACCATGTCGCCTTCGCCCGGCTGACCAAGTTCGACGGCCGCTTCCCGCGCCGGCTGCGCGCCACCGAGATCGCGCAGATCGCCGGCCGCGCCGGGCGGCACATGACCAACGGCACCTTCGGCACCACCGACGAGGCCGGCACCCTGGACGAGGAGCTGGTCGACCGGGTCCAGAACCACCGCTTCGACCCGCTGCAGACGGTGATGTGGCGCAACGCCGAGCTCGACTTCCGCAGCGCGCCCGGGCTGCTGCGCAGCCTGGAGCGGCGGCCGACCCGGCCGGAGCTGCGGCGCATGGCCGAGGCGGACGACCAGCTGTCGCTCGGCCTCTTGATGCGCGACGCCGAGTTGACCGGCCGGGCCAGCAACCCGGCGGCGGTGCGTCTGCTGTGGGAGGTCTGCCAGATCCCCGACTTCCGCAAGATGCTGTCCGACGCCCATATCCGCATGCAGGGCCAGATCTTCCGCCAGCTCACCACCGGCATGGCCGGGCGGCTGGACACCGACTGGGTGGCGGAGCAGGTGTCCCGGCTGGACCGGACCGAGGGCGACATCGACGCGCTGATCGCCCGCATCTCCCACATCCGGACCTGGACCTACATCGCCCATCGCGGCGCCTGGATGGCCGATCCGGGCCATTGGCAGGAGCGCACCCGCGCGGTCGAGGACCGGCTGTCGGACGCGCTGCACGAGCGCCTGACCCAGCGCTTCGTCGACCGCCGAACCGCCCTGCTGGTGCGGTCGATGAAGGCCGGCGGCGAGCTGCTGGCCGCGGTCAACGCCAAGGGTGAGGTGCTGGTCGAGGGCGAGCATGTCGGCACCATCGAGGGCTTCACCTTCTATCCCGACGCCACCATCGAGGATGACGACCTGAAGGCGATCCGCAGCGCCGCGCGGCGGGCGCTGAAGGACGAGGTCGCCGGCCGTGTCGGCAAGCTGGAGGCAGCACCGGACGAGGATCTGGCCCTGGCCGCCGACGGCGTCATCTCCTGGCGCGGCATCGGCATCGGCCGGATCGCCGCTGGCCCGTCGCCGCTGGCCCCTGCCGCGAAGGTGCGCGACACCGACCTGCTGGACGGGGCCGGCCGCGACCGGGTGGCGGCGCGGCTGACCCGTTTCCTGGCCGACCACGTCGCGGAGGAGCTGCGCCCGCTGCTGCGGCTGCGCGAGGCGGCACTGGATGGCGCCGCCCGCGGCATCGCCTTCCAGCTGGTCGAGGGGTTGGGGCTGCAGCCGCGGCGGGCGCTGGACGGGCTGATCCACGCCTTGACCGCCGCCGACCGCAGGCAGCTGTCCGGCTTCGGCGTGCGATTCGGGCCGAGCCATGTCTATCTGGCACCGATGCTGAAGCCGCGGCCGACGGCCCTGCGCGCGCTGCTGGGCGCCGTCGCCGCCGGACGGCCGCTGCCGGCCGCCCTGCCCGCCCCGGCCCGAATCTCGGTGCCTGTGGAAGAGGGCCAGGACGCTGCGGCGCTGGACCTGGCCGGCTTCGTGCCCTGCGGCCCGCGGCGGATCCGTCTCGACCGCATCGACGCGCTGCGCGATGCCGCCGAATCGCGCCGCCGCCAGGGCGGGCTGACCGCCGACACGGCGCTGGCGCCGATCGTCGGCTGCACCGTCGCCGAAATCCCGGCTATCCTGCAGGCGGCCGGGTATCGGCCGACCCAGGACGACGAGGGACGCGTGACCTATGTTCCGGTGAAGGCCCGGCGGCCGCAGCTGCCGCGCACGGCCGCCAGCGCCGACAGCCCCTTCGCCAAGCTCGCCCAGCTGCGCCGCAATGGCTGAGCGCGAGGAAAACGACCGCCCGCGGCTGGACAAGTGGCTGTGGCAGGCGCGCTTCTTCAAGACCCGCAGCCTGGCGGCCAAGGTCTGCGCCGGCGGCGGCATCCGCATCGACGGCGTCCCGACCCAGAAGGCGCATGCGGCAATCCGCCCCGGCCAGGTGCTGACCTTCATCCAGGGCCGGCACATCCGGGTGATCGAGATCGTGTCCCTGGCCGAGCGCCGCGGCCCGGCCAGCGAGGCGCAGACGCTGTACCGCGACCTGCAGCCGCCGACGCCGGAGGCCGCCCTGCCCGCATCCGGCGGCCCCCGCCCGACCGGCCGCGACCGCCGGGCCCTTCCGCCGAAGGGCGGCAGCGACTAGATCTTGGCGATGCTGGACCACATTCTCGACTGGGCCCGCGGCGGCGCTGCCCGGCCGATCCCCGACGACGCCACGCTGCGCCGTGCCGTCGCCGCGCTGCTGCTGGAAGCCGCCCGGGTCGATGATTCGCTGGACGAGCCGGAGCGCGAGCGCATCCAGGCGCTGCTGGCCTGGCGCTTCCGGCTGGGYCCGTTCGAGGCGGCGCAACTGGGCACCGACGCCGAGCGGGCGAGCGATGGCGCCGTGTCCTGGCACGCCCTGACCCACACCATCCGCCAGCATTGCGATGAGCCGGCGCGCATCCGCATTGTGGAAATGCTGTGGGATGTGATCCTTGCCGATGGTAAAGTCGACGACCTCGAAGCCAATCTGATGCGGCGAGTCGCGGCGCTTCTATTCGTCTCGGACGCGGATAGCGGCGCTGCCCGCCGCCGTGTGCTTGCCCGCAACGGCGCCCCGGCGGCCGCCAATGGAGACCCGGAGTAAACTAAGTATGGCCTATGTTGTGGGTGAAGCTTGCATCAAGTGCAAGTACACGGATTGCGTCGAAGTCTGCCCCGTGGATTGCTTCTACGAGGGCGAAAACATGCTGGTCATCCACCCGGACGAGTGTATCGACTGCGGCGTGTGTGAGCCGGAATGCCCGGCCGAGGCGATCAAGCCGGACACCGAGGCCGATGCCGCGGAGAAGTGGGGCGAGATGAATCGCGAATACTCCACGATCTGGCCGAACATCACCCGCAAGAAGGACGCCCCCGCCGACGCCGACTCCTGGAAGGAGGTCGAGAACAAATTCGCCGAGCATTTCAGCGCGACTCCGGGCGAAGGCAATTGACGATTCGCCGAGTCCGCCGGCCTGCATTGCAAAAAAAGCGTCATGTCAGGGCGGGCTCGGCCTTCATATCGGAAGCGCAACGTATTATAGTACGCTTCACATTCCCGGTGCTGACGACCACTTCCGACCCTCCGAATGCGGGCCGGAATCGATTTCTGCGTCTCTGTTTCGGTGCGGAGGTCACATTCGGTCAGCAGCGCGGCGAAGCGCGAGGCGGCGGCCGTTTACGGCCAACGCCACTGGGTCCGACCACAGAGGGTGACTCCATTGGCAGACATGGCTCAGGAACTTGAGTACGACGTCGGCGACTACGTTGTGTACCCGGCGCATGGCGTCGGCCGCATCGAGGCGCTGGAGACGCACAGCATCAGCGGCATGACCGTGCAGCTGTATGCCATCAGCTTCGAGAAGGAGCGGATGACGCTCAAGGTTCCTGTCGGCAAAGCCAAGAAGTCCGGGCTGCGCAAGCTGTCGTCGAAGGACCGGATCAAGACCGCGCTGGAGACCCTGACCGGCCGCAGCCGCGTGCGCCGCACGATGTGGAGCCGCCGGGCCCAGGAATACGAGGCCAAGATCAACTCCGGCGACCCGGTGTCGATCGCCGAGGTGGTGCGCGACCTGCACCGCGCCACCGATCAGCCGGAGCAGTCCTACAGCGAGCGCCAGATCTACCAGGCGGCGCTGGAGCGGCTGGCGCGCGAATTGGCCGCGGTCGAGAAGATCGACGAGGTCAAGGCGACCCAGAAGCTGGAGCAGGTGCTGAAGAAGGCGGCCTGAGCCCGCTCTCTTCGCATACTGAAAAAGGCGGCCTCCGGGCCGCCTTTTCCATGTTCGGGCTCCGGCGTTGGCCGAAGGGGCTGGTTTCACCGGGGCGAGCCGCTAAAATGCAATGCAGATGACAGATCCCATCCGTTCCGCGTGACCCGCGACACCGAGAAATTCGCCCGGCTGGGCCGCCCGAGGCGGATCTGGGCCGTCGGCGCCGTGCATGGCGAGGTCAACCGCCTGACCGTGCTGCACGACCATGTCGCCGCCCGGTTCCAGCCCGGCGACCGGCTGGTCTATCTGGGCAACCTGATCGGCCGGTCCGAGCGGCTGCATGCGCTGGTCGACGAGGTGCTGTCGATGCGGCGGGCCCTGATCGCCCGCCCCTTCGTGCTGGCCGAGGACGTCGTCTTCCTGCGCGGGGCGCAGGAGGAGATGTGGCAGAAGATGCTGCAGCTGCAATTCGCGCCGAACCCGCAGGACGTGCTGCGCTGGATGCTGGCGCAGGGCGTCGAGGCGACGCTGCGCGCCTATGGCGGCCGGCCCGAGGAGGGCATGGCCGCGGCACGCGAAGGCGCCGTCCGGCTGACCCGCTGGACCAACGGGCTGCGCGAAGCCATCCGCGCCGCCCCCGGCCACAATGCGCTCTATGCCGCGCTGCGCCGGGCTGCCTTCACCGAGCCTCGCCTTGCCGAGGACGACGGCATCCTGTTCGTCAGCGCCGGCATCGACCCGAGCCGGCCGCTCGCCGCGCAGGGTGACGCCTTCTGGTGGTCGGCCGCGGGCTTCGCCGGGCTGAGCGAGCCCTATGCCGGCTTCCGCCGCCTGATCCGCGGCTATGACCCTTCAGGCGGCGGGCTGCAGCTCGAGGGCATGGCGGTGACGCTCGATTCCGGCTGCGGCCGCGGCGGCCGCCTGGCCTGCGGCCTGTTCGAGCCCGACGGGACCCTGGCCGAGATCGTGGAAGCCTGAAAGCCTTCCCTCCCGCGTAACAAACCGCCCCAGTCCGGCGAACCATTGGACGAAGGGACAAGCTCCCGCCCGGCGAGGGAACGACGCCATGCGGGAGGGTGTTCGTCTAATCGAAGTCGCGGGACGGATCCGCGGCATCGTTCGGCCGAAGAGGGGGCGTCCATGCCGCATCTCGACGATCCCGAGACCCAGCGCGCCAACCTGAAGTTCATCAAGGCGTCGATGAGCGAGCCGCTGCTGTCGCGCGAGACCGAGTTCGAGCTCGCCAAGCGCTGGCGCCAGGATCATGACGAACCGTCGCTGCACGCTTTGGTCCGGGCCTATACCCGCCTGGTCATCGCCACTGCCTCGCGTTTCCGCAACTACGGCCTGCCGATCGGCGATCTGGTGCAGGAGGGCAATGTCGGGCTGATGCAAGCCGCCGCCCGGTTCGAGCATGACCGCGAAGTCCGGTTCTCGACTTATGCCGCCTGGTGGATCCGCTCGGCGATGCAGGATTATGTGCTGCGCAACTGGTCGATCGTCCGCACCGGCACCACCGCGGCGCAGAAATCGCTGTTCTTCAACCTGCGGCGGCTGCGCGCCAAGATCGAGAATGCCGGCGGCCAGTCCGGGCTGACCCAGGCCGGCCGCGCCTGGATCGCCGGCGAGCTGCGGGTCGACGTCACCGATGTCGAGCAGATGGAGATGCGCCTCTCGGCCTCCGACCAGTCGCTCAATGCCCCGATCTCCGAGGAGGGCGAGGACGACTGGCAGGGCCTCCTGGCCGACACCCGCCCCTCGCCCGAGGAGGTGGTGATCGGCATGCGCGACAACGTCACCCGCTCGCGCTGGCTGGCCGAGGCGATTGGCGCCCTGAGCCCGCGCGAACAGACCATCATCCGCCAGCGCCGGCTGCGCGACAGCGGCGCCACGCTGGAGGAGCTGGGCCGCCAGCTCGGCGTCAGCAAGGAGCGGGTGCGCCAGCTGGAGCACCGCGCCCTGACCAAGCTGCGCGCCTCGATCTCCCGCCACGTCGCCCAGGCGGAGGAGCTGTTCCTGGAAGAATAGCGCTTCGTAGGTTGGGTTCGCACCGCGAACCCAACCTACGTCATTGTCACTCGACGATCAGCTTGACCCGGCTTCCGGGCGAAACGGTGTCGCCGACGACATCGTTCAGCAGCCGGAACTGCGCCTCCGCCGCCTCAACCCGCATCCGGCCGACGAGACTGGCCACGGTGTCGTCCGGCCGGACCGGGACGACGGCGAGGCGGCGGGGCCGGACTGCGGCGGCTTCGGCCGCGCCGATCCGGCGGAAGCTCTCGATCGCGCCGCGCACCGTCGCGGTGGCCGGGCTGCCGGCCCGGGTCAGGATGTTGAAGCGGTCGCGCCGCTCCGCCGTGGTCTCGATCACCACCAGCAGCGCCTCCCACCGGTCGGCGCCGATCGCAACCCCGGCGACGCCCCAGGCGGCCGGGAAGCCGCCGAGATCGCCGGCGCCGACGCTTTGAACCCCACCCACCCGGCGGCCCCACACCCGCTCGAGGAACAGCCGCGCTTCCAGCGCCCGAGGCTGCGACAGGTGGTCGAACAGGATCAGCGAATCATCCGGGCCGATGCCCATCACCCGCTGGCGCTGCCGCAGCAGGGCCACACCCGGCGGCGCGTCCCAGCGGAAGCCGGCGGCGGGGTCGAGCACCGCCTGGCCGCGGATCGGGATCTGGCCGGCCCCCTCGCCCCAGGGCAGCCCGTCGACGGCGTCGAGCCAGGCGACCTCTCCCGGGTCGCCGGGCGACAGCGCCGCCGCCTGGGCCCGGGCCGCCGCGATCCGCTCCGCCGTCTCCGGATGGTCGCCGCCGCTGATCGCCGCTGTGGCCAGCTCCGGCCGGCCGGACAGGGATGCGGCCAGGCGCTGGGCGGCACCGAGCCGGGCCAGGAAGGCGGGCGCCGCCGCGGGGTCGAAGCCGGCCCGGGCCAGGGCCGCGATGCCGATCCGGTCGGCCTCCTGCTCCTGCGCCCGGTCGAACTCGGCCTCGGCCTGGACCTCGGCAAGCCCGGCGATCGCCGGGTCGACCGGCGGCCGTGCGGCGCGCGACTTGGCGTGGCCGGCGACGACATGCCCGATCTCATGCGCCAGCACCGAGGCCAGCTCGGCCTCGCTGCGCGCCAGGGCCAGCAGGCCGCGGGTGACCAGCAGGCGGCCATCCGGCAGCGCCGCGGCATTGACCTGGTCGGAATCGAGCAGCTCGACCGCCACCTGCAGGCGCCCGCCGGTCTCGGCATCCGCCACATTGCGGGCGATGCGGGCGACATGGTCGCGCAGCGCCGGGGCACGGTAGGGACCGCCGAAGGCCGCCCGGATCTCCCGCGCCTCGGGTGTGTCGGCGCGGGCGAGATGCGGCAGCAAAGGCGCCGCCATCAGGCCCAGCAGCAGGTCGCGACGAATCATCAATCCAGCCTTTCGATCTGTTCGATCCGGACCAAGGCGATGCGCGGTCCACCCGACCAGTCGAGCCAGCCGCGCACCCGGATGCGCCGGCCCTGYAGGGCTGTCAGATCCTGTCCGGACGCCGCCAGCGCGCTCACCAGCGCCGGCTCCGCCGTCACGGTGAAATCCTGCCGCGAATCGGTGCCGAAATTGAGATAGGCGCGGCCGCGCACCAGCGCCGCCCGCTGCACTTGGCCTTCGACGATCTGGAACCGGTCGAGGTCGCCGCGGCCGAGCGTCTCGGCCGATCGCACGGCCAAGCCGGCATCGCCCCACAGGCCGCGGCCGGCGGCACGGGCCTCGGCCTCCACCGCCAGCAGCGCGGCCAGTGTCGTCGCCGGATCGGCGCCGCCGGCATCGACCCGCGCCAGCCCGCGGCCGAGCAACGCCGCCTGAGCCCAGGTGCCGTCCTCGCGCTGCAGCTGGGCCGGCACCCGGCCGTGGCGGTCGGGCGGCGCCAGCCGGGCCGGGCGGACCGAACGGCCCTGCAGCAGCTCGGCCAGGGCCGCCCGGGCGATGTCGCGCCAGCGGCCGGCCGGGATGTCGAGCGCGCTCAGCCGCACCACCGTGCCGTCGGCCAGGGCCACGGTGCGGCCGTCGGGCACGGCTTCGACCGCGACCGGCGGACCGTAGTCGAGCCCGTCCGCCGGCTGGGCCCGGGCGTGGCCGGCGGTGCAGAGCAGGATCAGGAGCAGCAGGACGCGGCGCATCGGTGCAGCATAGGCGGATTCGGCTGCGCTCTCGCACCGCAGAGCCTCGCCTCGATCGGCTTTTTGCAAAGCGCCGCCGACCCCTTAGAGTGGAGGGCGAGACTCAGCCCGACTGCGAGACCCATGCCGCGCGACCTGATCTTCCCGACCATCGAGCCCTTCGCCACCGGCCTGCTGCCGGTCGACGGCCTGCACAGCATCTATTGGGAGCAATGCGGCAAGCCGGACGGCGTGCCGGTGGTGTTCCTGCATGGCGGCCCTGGCGCCGGCGCCTCGCCCACCCATCGCCGCTTCTTCGACCCCGGCTTCTACCGCATCATCATCTTCGATCAGCGCGGCGCCGGCCGGTCCCGCCCCCTGGGCGAGACCCGGCAGAACACCACCGAGCACCTGGTCGGCGACATGGAGCAGCTGCGCCGGATGCTGGGCATCGAGCGCTGGCACGTCTTCGGCGGCTCCTGGGGCTCGACCCTCGCCCTCGCCTACGCCCAGGCGCACCCGCAACGCTGCCGGTCGCTGACCCTGCGCGGCATCTTCCTGATGCGGCCGCAGGAGATCGACTGGTTCTTCCATGGCATGGGCACCTTCTTCCCGGAGGCGCATCGCAGCTTCGTCGAGTTCCTGCCGCCGGCCGAGCGCGGCGACCTGACCCGCGCCTATCACCGCCGCCTGACCGACCCCGACCCGGCCGTGCACCTGCCCGCGGCCCGGGCCTGGAGCATCTATGAGGGCTCCTGCTCCACCCTGCTGCCGAACCCAGAGATCGTAGCTTCGGCCGGCGAGGACGCGCATGCGCTGGGCCTAGCCCGGATCGAGGCGCATTACTTCCTGAACAACCTGTTCACCCCGCCGGACCGGCTGCTGCGCGATGTCGACCGGATCCGCCACATCCCGGCGGCGATCGTCCAGGGCCGCTACGACACGGTCTGCCCGATCACGACAGCGGACGAGCTGCACCGCGCCTGGCCGGAAGCGACCTATGTGGTCGTGCCGGACGCCGGCCATTCGGCGATGGAACCGGGCATCCGCACCGCTTTGGTCGAGACCATGGAACGGCTGAAGGCGGTCGGATAGAGGCTACCGGTCGGGTCGAGGCGGCGCGTCGTCTCTCCCGGTTGCAAGATTTTTGAGGCGGCCCATCCCTTCTATGCTCCCCCTCCCCTTGCGGGAGGGGGTTTGGGGGAGGGGTCTGCGCGCGTCCGCGCGCGAATGGTCAGAGGGCAGAACTCACCGCGCGCCCGGCGAGCACGCCATTCTCGATCGATCGCCATCCCTCAATCCGCCAGCCCGCCGCCGCGGGCGTGGCGGACCAGTCGCACCAGCTCCTTCCGCGCCGTCTCGGCGTCGGTGACCGGCGCCGCGAAGGCCAGCCGGGCGACGGCGGGGCCGCGCCGCAGATCGGCGCCGTCGGCGTCGATCCCGGTCATCCGCCAGCCGCTGCCGCTGCGGCCGAGCAGTGCCTGGGCGTAGAGGTCGATGGCGTCGGCGTGGTCGTCGTTCATATGGCCGATGATGCCAGGCTCGGCCGCGGTCAGCGCCGGCGGCGGGGCGATCAGCAGGTCCTCCGCGTCGAAGCGATGGATGGCGCCGAAGCCGGCGACCATGTGGCCGCGCGCGACCCGCACCCGCCACAAGCTGAAATCCGGGAAGCCGGCATAGCCGGCCGCATCCGGATGCCGCGCCAGGTAGCGGGCCCGCAGCGCCGGGTCGTCCGCCGGCTCGGCCCGGCCGGAGACGGTCAGGCGCGGCCCGGTCAGCGGCTGGTCGAACCCGGCCGTGCCGTCGAACAGCAGCGCCGCCCGGGAGTCGCGCTCGAGGTTGCCGGTGTGCTCCGCCAGCCGCGAGATCAGCAGCAGCGGCTGCCCGGCCGGGTCGGTCGCCACCAGCACCAGCGAGGCGTAGGGGCCGCCGTCGGCGTCCAGCGTCGCCAGGGTGGCGCGGTCCAGGCTGCGCAGCAGGGTCCGGGCCTGCGCGGCGGGGGCGAGCTCTGATATCGTCATCGCGCCGCTACCTCTTGGTTTTCTTGGAGATTACCTCGTCCGAGTGACATTTCGGCCGCGAATACGCCATATTGGGCGTTCAGCGTCCCCGGCAATGTGACTGTGCCCGCCGGGGGCGGGTTGGTGAGAGTGGAGGGGGGCCATGGCCCAGACCATCGCGCTGGTCGACGACGATCGCAACATCCTGACATCGGTCGCGATGTCGCTGGAGTCGGAGGGCTATGAGGTCCGCACCTTCTCCGACGGCGACGAGGCGCTGCGCGGGCTGACGCAGAAGCCGGTCGACCTGGCCGTGCTCGACATCAAGATGCCGCGCATGGACGGGATGGAGCTGCTGGGCCGGCTGCGCAAGACCACCAACATGCCGGTGATCTTCCTGACCTCGAAGGACGACGAGGTCGACGAGCTGCTGGGCCTGCGCATGGGCGCCGACGACTACATCAAGAAGCCGTTCTCGCAGCGCCTCTTGATCGAGCGCATCCGGGCCCTGCTGCGGCGCGAGCAGCTGGCGACCGACACCACCCCGGCCGATCCCGCCGCCGTGGTGGCCCGCGGCGACCTGACGCTGGACGGCAACCGCCATGCCTGCCTGTGGCGCGGCGAGACCATCGACCTGACGGTCACCGAGTTCCTGCTGGTCAAGGCGCTGGCGATCCGCCCCGGCCACGTCAAGAGCCGCGACCAGCTGATGGACGCGGCCTATGGCGAGCACATCTATGTCGACGACCGCACCATCGACAGCCACATCAAGCGCATCCGCAAGAAGTTCAAGGCGATCGACACCGAGTTCGGCCACATCGAGACGCTGTACGGCGTCGGCTATCGCTACAAGGAGGCTTGAGCGGACCGGCGGCCATCCCCTCCGCGGCCGCGGTCGGGAGCCGACCGCCGCGTGATGCCATGACGGCCACCCCATGACGGCCACCCCATGACGGCCACGCTGAGAGCCTCCCGCGGCCCCGCGCCGCGCCTCGGCGAGCCGGCCGAGGCCAGCCCCGACGCGATCGGCGCCGTCCCCGAGGCCGCCGCGCCGGAGCCGGCTGCCGAGCCGATCACCGCGACCCCGGTCGGCGGC
>NZ_JBFRCU010000054.1:0-49861 GCF_052113205.1 Inquilinus sp. YAF38
GGCTGGGCCTGCTGCCGGCCCCAGGGCGAGGCGCCCGGCTGCGGCCGCTGCTGCTGGCCGCCGCCGAACAGGCCGGCCAGGAAGCCGCCGGCCGCCGGCTGGGCGGCGCGCCGCTCCAGCTCGTTGATCTGGGCCTGGGCGGCGGCCAGCGCCTGCTCCTGCACCAGGATGACCTGGGCCATGTAGTAGGCGGCAGCCGGCTGCTCGGCGAGGCGGCGCCGGATCAGCTCCTCGGCACCGGCGTCGCGCGGGCCGCCGTCACGCTCGGCCCGCGCCAGCTTCACGAAGAGGTCGTCAATGGCCTGCTTCTCGGTGTCGTACACGCGGTTACTCCTCTCGGCTGCCGGTGAGGTTCAGCAGCAGCTGGAACATGTTGATGAAGTTCAGGTACAGCGACAGCGCGCCCATCAGCGCCATCTTGTTCAGGCTCTCGCTGCCGTAATGCTCGGCGTATTCTTCCTTGATCCGCTGGGTGTCCCAGGCGGTCAGGCCGGTGAAGATCAGCACGCCGGCGACCGAGACGATGAACTGCAGCGCGGTCGAGCCGAGGAAGATGTTGACGATCGAGGCGATGATGATGCCGACCAGGCCCATCATCAGGAACGAGCCGAAGCGGGAGAGGTCCGCCTTGGTGGTGTAGCCGTACAGGCTCATCGCGCCGAACATGACCGCGGTGATCATGAAGGTGCGGGCGATGCTGGTTCCGGTGAAGGCCAGGAAGATCGAGGCCATCGACAGGCCCATGGCGCCGCAGAATGCCCAGAACACCAGCTGCGCCGTGGAGGAGGAGACGGCGTGGATGCGGAACGACAGGAAGAAGACGAAGGCCAGCGGGGCCAGCATCACGACATATTTCAGATTGCTGCCGAAGATCGGCCCATAGATCGCGGGAACACTGCTGACCAGATAGGCCACAAGGCCGGTCAGGACCAGGCCCAGGCCCATGTAGTTGTAGACGCGCAGCATGTGCTGGCGCAGGCCGACATCGAGCTCGGCGGCCGTCGGGCGCGCCGTCGTCTGCCATTGATATTGCGGCATGTTCATGGGGTTGGTCTCTCCTTGGGGATCGTTCAGTAGAGGGTGTCGGCCAGGCCGTTGGCGGCGGCCAGCAGGTCGTCCGCCTTCGCCTCGGCGCAGAGCGCGTAGACCGAGGGGCCGACCTGCCAATAGGCGACGGTGACGTCCTTCGGCCGCTGCGCCTGCGGCGGCTGCACGTCGAAGCTGTCGGTGGTGGCGGCGAATAGCGTCACCAGCCCGAACCGGTCGGTGTCGATCGTCGCCTCGAAGCCGGAGCCGCCGTCCCAGCGCACCACCTCGATCGACCGGATCGACCAGCCCGGCGGCAGGTCGGGCAGGGTGATCGGCGCCTTGGCCAGGTCCTCCGGCTTGACGCCGCCCTTGGGTTCGGCCGGGTCGACCAGATGGCGGTACAGCACGGTGCGGTAGGCGTCGCCGGCCTCGTCGGCATAGGCCGGGATATTCGCCGAGGCGCTGTCGATCCGGGTGACGCCCAGGATCGACTGGGCGCCCCAGCCGATGCCGACCAGCAGCACCACCGCGGCCACCCGGCGCAGGCGGCCGGCCAGCCGGCGCCAGCGCACGGCGCGGCCGAGCAGCCGGGCATTCTCGTAGCTGGCGACGCGGATGCCGGCATCCTCGGCGAAGGCCAGGCGCAGCGCGTCGCGCAGGCGCAGATCGGCCATCACCTGGGCGGCGAGGGCGGGGTTGGCCTCGAGACAGGCCTCGATCTCGATCCGGCGCGGCAGGTCGAGCTCGCCGTCGATATAGGCCTGGATCTCGGCTTCGGTGGGGGTGGTTCGGGGCATGGCTGTTACTCCACCAGCCGGAGATGCGGCGGGGTCGGTCCGTCGGTGCGGTTCGCAGGTGCTTCGGCGCTGCCGACGGTCTCGCGCAGCGCCGCCCGGGCCCGGCCCAGGCGCGACATCAGCGTCCCGAGCGGGATGCCGAGGATGGTCGCGGCCTCCTGGTATCGGAACTCCTCGACCGCCACGAGCAGCAGCGCCTCGCGCTGCTCCTCCGGCAGGGTCAGCAGGGCCCGCTGCACCTGGGCCAGCTGGACCCGGGCGTCCTGGCTCGGCGCCCCGGATCGGGGGGCGAACTCCGTCGCCTGGGCGATGCGGGCGTCCTCGGCCCGGCGGCCGCGCAGCCGCGAGGCATGGGCGTTGTGCATGATCGAGAACAGCCACGGGCGCAGCGCCCGGTCCGGCTGCCAGCCGCGCCGCCCCTCATAGGCCTTGAGCAGGGTGTCCTGCAGCAGGTCCTCGGCCTCGGCGGCATCGCGGGTCAGGACCAGGGCGTAGCGCTTCAGCCCGGGCAGCTCGGCGATGACGTCGAAATCATCCTTGCGGCGTTTCATGACCCATATACGCAGCCGCCAGCGATTTTAATCCGGCGCCGCGCCATCTTTCGGCGGAGGCGCGGACAAACTCTCAACAAGATCCTGGATATGATGATTTTTGCGAGGTTTTTGCAGACGAAAACCGGCCTGCCGGTGTTATAGGCAGCAATACTCAATATTTCGGCCCGATTCGGAGCGACATGACCGACGACACTGCGGAGCAACGGCGATCGGTCGAGCCCTCCGTCTCCGATCGCTACCTGGGTCGGCCGGTCGGCTCCGCGGCTGCCTCGGTTGCCCTGCCGTATCCGTCGCGGCCCGGCGTCCTCGACCGCTGGCCCGGCTGGGTGGTCGGCCTGGCCGGGCTGCTGACCCTCGGGCTTCTGCTCCGCTTCGTCCTCGCTTTGGCCCTTCCGCGCATCCATCACGCCGACGAGCTGTTCCAGTATTACGAGCAGGCGCACCGGCTGGCCTTCGGCCAGGGCATGGTGCCGTGGGAGTACCGCGAGGGCATCCGCTCCTGGCTGCTGCCGGGAATGCTGGCCGGGCTGATGAAGGCGGTGTCCTGGGTCAGCGACGACCCGTCCTCCTATCTCGGCGTTTCCAAGGCGCTGTGGTCGGCGCTGTCGCTGAGCATTCCGGCAGTCGCCTTCCTCTGGGCCCGGCGCATCGCCGGGCTGACGGCGGGGCTGACCGCGGCCTTCATCGCCACGATCTGGTTCGAGCTGGTCTATTACGCGCCGACGGCGCTGACCGAATCGATCGCCACCAGCCTGCTGCTGATCGGCTGCTGGCTGGCCTGGACGGCGGAGGCGGGCGACCGCCGGCGGCTGATCTGGGCGGGGGTGCTGTTCGGCCTGGTCTTCGTCTTCCGCTTCCACCTGCTGCCGGCGATCCTGACCGCGGCCGTGGTCGCCAGCCGGGGCGACTGGCGCGGCCGGCTGCGGCCGATGCTGCTGGCCGGGCTGGTCCCGGTGGTGCTGTGCAACGGGCTGCTCGACTGGGCGACGCTGGGCTGGCCGTTCCAGTCGGTGCTGAAGAACTTCTGGATCAACATCGTCGAGGAGAAGAGCCACAGCTTCGGCGTCATGCCGCTGGGCTTCTACTTCGAGGAATATGTCCGGGTCTGGTCGTGGTGGCTGGCGCCGATGGCGGCGCTGATCGTGCTCGGCGCGCGCGGCCAGCCGATGCTGGTGGCGGTGCCGCTGGCGGTGGTGCTGTCGCACAGCCTGGTCGCCCACAAGGAATACCGCTTCGTCCTGCCGGCGCTGCCCTTCTTCCTGATCCTCGCCGCGCTGGGCACCGAGCGGCTGGCCCGGCGCCTGGCCGGGCTGGCGGCCGAACGCTGGCCCGCCGAACGTTGGGCGCGCGGGCCGCGCTGGATTCCCCTGGCCGTGCTCTGCGCCGCCTGGGTGCTGGCCTCGGGCCTGCTGTCGGCCAGCGACCGCTGGGGCCCGGAATGGAGCCGCGTCGCCCCCGGCATCGCCACAGCCACGGCGCTGCATGACCGCGAGACGCTGTGCGGCGTCGGCCTGCTGACGCCGTGGTGGGACCTGCCGGGCTACACCACCCTGCACCGCGACGTGCCGGTGTTCTGGTTCGGCGACGACACCCGGCGGTTGTGGCGGTCGGCCCCGTCCTTCAACTATGTGATGGCGCGGCCGCAGCAGATGCCGCCGAACACCGGCTACCGGCTGGAGAGCTGCCCCAGCGAGATCTGCCTGTATCGCCGGCCGGGGCAGTGCGCCGCGCCGCGCGACATCGGGATCAGCGGGTCGATGGCCGAGCGCGGCATGTGATATCGGGTGATCCCGGCTGCCATGATTCCGCCAGACTCTCCGCTTGAGACTCCGACCGCGCTGGTCTAAAGCAACGCGGCGGCGGGATCGGCCCGCCGCTCCCGCCCCTCGCTCTGGACCCGCCCAGCCGAGCCCGGCTGACAGGACATCACGGCCGCATGTTCAACTTCTTCGGTTTCCTCTCGGCCGATATGGCCATCGACCTGGGCACGGCGAACACGCTGGTCTATGTCAAGGGCCGCGGCATCGTCCTGAACGAGCCGTCGGTGGTGGCGATCGCCAACATCCGAGGGAAGAAGCAGGTCCTGGCGGTCGGCGACGAGGCCAAGCAGATGCTGGGCCGCACCCCGGGCAACATCACCGCCATCCGCCCACTCCGCGACGGCGTCATCGCCGATTTCGAGGTGGCGGAGGAGATGATCAAGCATTTCATCCGCAAGGTGCACAACCGGCGCAGCTTCGCGGCGCCGGAGGTGATCGTCTGCGTGCCCTCCGGCTCGACCGCGGTCGAGCGCCGCGCCATCCAGGAATCGGCCGAGAGCGCCGGCGCCCGCCGGGTCTACCTGATCGAGGAGCCGATGGCGGCGGCGATCGGCGCCGGCCTGCCGGTGACCGAGCCGACCGGCAGCATGGTGGTCGACATCGGCGGCGGCACCACCGAGGTCGCGGTGCTGTCGCTCGGCGGCATCGTCTATTCCCGTTCGGTCCGCGTCGGCGGCGACAAGATGGACGAGGCGATCATCGCCTATATCCGGCGCAACCATAACCTGCTGATCGGCGAGGGCTCGTCCGAGCGGATCAAGAAGGAGATCGGCTCCGCCGCCCCGCCGGAGGATGGCGAGGGCCGGTACATGGAGATCAAGGGCCGCGACCTCTTGAACGGCGTGCCGAAGGAGCTGGTGATTTCCGAACGCCAGATCGCCGAGAGTCTGTCCGAGCCGGTCAGCCAGATCGTCGAGGCGGTGAAGGTGGCGCTCGAGCACACCGCGCCGGAACTGGCCGCCGACATCGTCGACAAGGGCATCGTCCTGACCGGCGGCGGCTCGCTGCTGGGCAATCTCGACCTGGTGCTGCGGCACGCCACCGGCCTGCCGGTGTCGATCGCCGACGATCCGCTGACCTGCGTCGCGCTGGGCACCGGCCGGGCGCTGGAAGAGATGAAGACGCTCAAGCACGTGTTGATCAACATGTACTGATCGGCGCCCCGGTGCATACTGGGGAAATCGGAAAGACGGTAGTACTCTGCCTTTCAGGAATCCGGTCTTGGGCGGACGGGACATGCGGATGATGCAGCGGAGCAGACCGGGGGTTCGCATCGCGGCCATCAGGGCCGTGGCGCACCGATTCTCCTTTGGCCTGCTGCTGTTCGCCGCGATCAGCCTCCTGATGGTCGGCAAGATCGACGCCGTTCTGCTGGACGGCGCACGCGCCCGTGTGGTCGACGCCGTGGCGCCGATCCTGGACGCCATGTCGCGCCCGGCCGCCAGCGTCGCCCGGGTGGTGACGGAGATGCAGAGCCTGTCCGATATCCGCGGCGAGAACGCCCGGCTGCGGCAGGAGGTGGCAACGCTGCGGCAGTACCAGGACGTCACCTTCCGGCTCGAGGCCGAGAACCTGACCCTGCGCAACCTCTTGAACTACACGCCGGATTCAGCCCATTCCTTCCTGACCGCCCGGGTGGTCGCCGACAATGGCGGCGCCTTCGTGCGCAGCCTGACGATCAATCTCGGCTCCGCCAACGGCATCCGCGACGGCCAGGCGGTGCTCGGCGGCCGCGGCCTGATCGGCCGGATCGTGCAGACCGGCGATCATTCCGCCCGGGTGCTGCTGATCACCGACTTGAACGCCCGCATCCCGGTGGTGGTGGAGCGCACCCAGCAGCGCGCCATCATCGGCGGCGACAACACCGACCGGCCGCGGCTTTTGTACCTGCCGCCGGACGCCTCGATCCGGGTCGGCGACCGCATCGTCACCTCCGGCAATGGCGGCATGTTCCCGGCCGGCCTGCCGGTCGGCATCGTCGCCGCCGCCCAGGACAGCGCCGTGCGGATCCAGCCGATCGAGGCGCTGGAGGCCGTGCCCTACGTCAAGGTCGTCGATTTCCGCGCGCTCGATCCCGGGATGGCGATGCAGCCGGTGCCCGGCTTCGCGCAATGACCGGGGACCTGCTGCACAAGCTCGACCTCGCCGCCCGCCATGCCGCCCCCGGGGCCGTGACGCTGATCCTGGTGCTGGTCGGGGTGACGCCGACGCAGCTGCCCTATTACAGCGCGATCGCGCCGCTGCTGCCGCTGGCCTCGGTCTATTACTGGGGCGTGCACCGGCCCGACCTGATGCCGATGTGGCTGATCTTCCTGGTCGGGCTGCTGCATGACGCGCTGACCGATTCGCCGATCGGGCTGCACGCCGCGATCCTGCTGCTGTGCCAATGGGTGCTGCTGCGCCAGCGCCGCTTCCTGGTCGGCCGGCCGTTTGCGGTGCTGTGGCTCGGCTATGCCGTGCTGGCGACCGTCGTCACCGTGGTCGAATGGATCGGCGTCAGCCTCTATGACGTCGCGGTGGTGCCGCCGCAGCCGCTGCTGATCCGGCTGGTGCTGACCGTCGCCATCTTCCCGCCGCTGGCCTGGCTGTTCATCCAGGTGCATCGCGGCTTCCTGCGGGCGGCGGACTAGGCCATGGAGCGCGACACCGACCGCTCCCGCGGCTTCACCCGCCGCGCCTTCGCCCTCGGCGGGCTGAAGCTCGGCCTGCTCGGCGTGCTGGGCGGCCGGCTGTACTACCTCCAGGTCGAGGAGAGCGACCGCTACAAGGTTCTGGCCGAATCGAACCGCATCAACATGCGGCTGCTGGCCCCGTCGCGCGGCCTGATCACCGACCGCTTCGGCGCTCAGCTGGCGGTCAACGACCAGAACTTCCGGGTCGTGCTGGTGGCGGAGGAGGCGAAGGACATCCAGAGCGTGCTCGGCCGGCTGGGGCAGGGGGTGCCGCTGACCGACGCCGACCTGGCCCGCATCGTCCGCGACGTCAAGCGCCGCCGCGCCTTCGTGCCGGTGACGGTGAAGGAGAACCTGAGCTGGGAGCAGGTCTCCTGGATCGACGTCAACGGGCCGGAGCTGCCGGGCCTGTCGATCGAGGTCGGCGAATCCAGGCGCTATCCCTTCGGCGTCGAGATGGCCCATATCATCGGCTATGTCGGCGCCGTGGCCGAGGCCGACCTGACCGGCGAGCCGGTGCTGAGCCTGCCGGGCTTCCGCATCGGCAAATCGGGCGTCGAACGGCAATACGAGACCGGCCTGCGCGGCGTCGCCGGTTCGAGCCAGGTCGAGGTCAACGCCGTCGGCCGGGTGATCCGCGAGATCAACCGGGAAGAGGGCAAGCCGGGCCAGGAGGTGCGGCTGACCATCGATTTCGAGCTGCAGCGCTACGTCATGGAGCGGCTGAAGACCGAGTTCAGCGCCGCCGCCGTGATCATGGACGTGCACAATGGCGACGTCCTGGCCATGGCCTCGCACCCGTCCTACGACGCCAATCTGTTCCCGAACGGCATCAGCACGGCCGACTGGCGCCGCCTGGTCGAAGATCCGTACGGCATCCTCAACAACAAGGTGATCAACGGCCAATACCCGCCGGGGTCGACCTTCAAGATCGCGGTGGCGGCGACGGCGCTGGAGGCCGGGGTGGTCACGCCGGACCAGCGCGTCTTCTGCCCCGGCTATGTCGATCTCGGCGACCACCGCTTCCATTGCTGGAAGCGCGGCGGCCATGGCAGCCTGAACGTGGTCGACGCGCTGGCCCAGTCCTGCGACGTCTATTTCTACGAGATGGCGCGGCGGCTCGGCATCGACCGGCTGGCCGAGGGCGCGAACAAGTTCGGCATCGGCCAGAAGCTCGGCATCGACGTGCCGAACGAGCGGCCGGGGCTGATGCCGACCAAGGCCTGGAAGGAGGGCGCGATGGGCACCTCCTGGCAGCTCGGAGAATCGCTGATCGCCGGCATCGGCCAGGGCTATGTGCTGGCGACGCCGCTGCAGCTGGCCACCATGACCTCGCGGCTGGTGAACGGTGGCAAGGCGGTGGTGCCGCGCCTGGTGATGGCGGTCGGCGACGAGGTGATGCCCGAGGTGCCGGACGTGCCGTCGATCGGCATCGCCAGGAGCCATATCGAGACGGTGATCGAGGGTACGGTGGCGGTGATGACCCGCGGCACCGGCAAGCGGTCGCAGATCAAGCAGAAGGGCATGGAGATGGGCGGCAAGAGCGGCACCAGCCAGGTCCGCCGCATCAGCATGGCCGAGCGCGCCTCCGGGGTGAACCCGGACAACTGGCCGTGGAACCAGCGCCACCATGCCTGGTTCGTCGCCTACGCCCCGGTCGGCGCGCCGCGCTACGCCTGCTCGGTGATCGTCGTGCACGGCGGCGGCGGCAGCGAATATGCCGCGCCGATCGCCCGCGACATCCTTTTGGAATGCCAGCAGCGCGAATCCGGCCGGCGCCTGCTGTCGGCCGCGCCGGGGGAGGGCGCCGACAAAGGTTGAGGCTTTCGTGAAGAAAGGGTTGCAACCGGTCCGGGCGGCGGCTATATCACCGGCCGTCCCGAGCGAACGGGCGCATAGCTCAGTTGGTAGAGCAGCTGACTCTTAATCAGCGGGTCGTAGGTTCGAGCCCTACTGCGCCCACCAGTTCGCGAAGCGGGGCCACGAATTCAGGCGCCATCTCCATCCGGGATGGCGCCTTTTCGTTTTCCGTCGCCATGGCGTCCGACCCTATCACCCTTCCGCGCTGGTCCCGACGCCGGGAAGGTGGCACTGTCGCCGGGCGAGGGTCGCATCCAGCGAATTGCCTGCGCGGCATTGCCTGACATAAAATGATATACGGCGCGTCCGGCTGACCTTTCTGGCTCACCGATATGCAGCGTCCGGCGACCACATTTGACATCAAAGCAATAATGCCCAAGGAGACAATGATGTCCGATCCCACTGTCCTCGATCTGAGTTATCTTCCCTATACCCCGGGCCAGCTGGGCGTTACCGTCAACTGGACCACGGATATTGTCAATGGCATGACGTATCATTACCAGTATGTCCTGCCAATCGGATCCGAATACACCGCGGGCTATTATAATATTATTGCCACTAACGGCAATGACACGATCATCGCCGATTTCACTGGTCCGGACAGTGATCGATTTCTTGGCCTGGGTGGCGATGACCTCCTGCTCGGCGACAAGGGCAACGATTTCCTCGATGGCGGCGCCGACAACGACCAGCTCAAGGGCGGCGCCGACAGCGACACACTGCTCGGCGGCGACGGCGACGACCAACTCCAGGGCGGCACTGACAACGACACGCTGCTCGGCGGCGATGGCGATGACCTGCTCGACGGCGGCCAGGGTGCCGACACGCTGATCGGCGGTGCCGGGATCGACACCGCCACCTACAGCGTCTCCGTGGTGACGGCCGGGGTGACGGTCAGCCTCTACACCGGCACGGGAAGCGGCGGCGACGCGCAGGGCGACTGGCTCAGCGGCGTGGAGAACATCATCGGTTCCTCCTACGCCGACACCCTGTCGGGCGACGCCGCTGCAAACGCGCTGTCGGGCGGCGACGGTGCCGACATCCTGAACGGTGGCGCCGGGGCCGACAAGCTGGATGGGGGCGTCGGCACCGATCGGGCCGAGTATGCGGGATCCCAGAGCGGAGTGACCGTCAACATCGCCAGCAACGTCAACACCGGCGGCGACGCCGCAGGCGACGTGCTGACCGGGATCGAGAATCTCGGCGGGTCGGCCTTCAACGACACCCTGACCGGCAATGGCAGCAACAATTCGCTGTGGGGACACGACGGCAACGACGTGCTTGCCGGAGCTGCCGGCAACGATGTGCTCAATGGCGAGGCCGGCGCGGACACGCTGCAGGGCGGCGACGGTGACGACACGCTGGTCGGCGGCGCCGGAGCCGATGTGCTGAATGGCGGCGCCGGGAACGATACGGCGAGCTATTCGGCCGCCGCGGCTGCGGTCGTGCTGGGCCTGGCGTCCGGTGGCACGGGCGGCGAAGCGGCGGGGGACAGCTTCGTCGGCGTCGAGAATGTCATCGGCTCGGCGTTCGACGATCTCATCCTCGGCGACGCCGGCGCCAATTCGCTGTCGGGCCTGGCCGGGGCGGACCGCCTTTACGGCGGCCTCGGAAACGATACGGTGAACGGGGGTGGCGGCGACGATTCCCTCTACGGCGAAGGCGGATCCGACACCCTGGACGGCGGTGACGGCAACGACGCCCTCGTCGGTGGGATCGGGGCGGACGTGCTGGTAGGCGGCGCCGGCATGGACGTCGTCAACTACGCGTCCTCGACTGCGGGGGTGACGGTCAATCTCACCACCAGCGCGGGCAGCGGCGGCGAAGCGGCCGGGGACAGCTACAGCGGCGTCGAGAATGCGCTCGGGTCGGCCCAGTCCGACACGATCACCGGCAACTCCGGCGCCAACGCCTTCTGGGGCATGGATGGAAACGACGTGCTGGTCGGGGCTGGCGGGGCCGATATCCTGAAGGGCGGCACCGGATCCGACATCTTCGTCTACAAGGCCCTTGGCGACAGCACCGTGGCCGTGGCCGGGCGCGACACCATCTACGACTTTTCGCATGGCGAGGCCGACCGGATCGACCTGGGGGCCATCGACGCCGACGGCAATGCCGGGAATGGCGACACCAGCTTCACCTTCCTCGGCGGGGGCGCCTTCACCGGCGCCGGCCACGAGCTGCGGGTGGCGATCAGCGGCGGGTTGCAGGTCGTGCAGGCCGATCTGAATGGCGACAAGGTGGCGGACATGTCGATCGTGGTCGTCAGCGCGACCACCTTGCAGGCCGGCGATTTCGTGCTGTGACAGGTTGGGCGCCCGTGCGCGGCCTTGTTGCGGCGGGCGTCCCTCCATCCACTGACCGTCACGCCCCCCGCGCGATCCGCTCCAGCATGCCGCGGAACCGTTCGGTTTCGTCGACCGTCAGCGGCCGGGCGGCGAGCGGGCCGGAGTAGATTTCGGCGCGGCGGTCCGGCGGCAGGCTCAGGGAGCGCCAGCTGGAGGCAGCGCCGGCGGCCATCCGGCGCGACAGGAAGCTGCAGCCGCGGCGGAAGAAATCGGCCTCCCAGTCGTCGAAGGGCTGGTCCAGCCGCTCCAGGTAGCGGCCGGCCCATCCGGCGATATCGGCGGGCGGCTCGCGGCACTGGCCTCCGGTCATATGCTCCACCTCCGAATCCGGTGCTTCTTGAGGGCGATGGCCGGTTCGGTGCGGGCATAGGACAGAATGCGTTATTCCTTCGTGAATTCCTGGCGCGGGGCGCGGACGAGCCGCAGCGCCGCCTCGATCCGCTGCAGCCGGGACAGGGCCGAGGCCAGGCCGGCGCAGAGCAGCCAGAGCACCAGCCCGGAGATCGCGGCGCCGACACCCATGGTCCAGGCCTCGACCCGCAGCTGCCGACTCAAGCCCGGCCCGTCGCCGATCATGTCGGCCAGCTGGGCGATGCGGGCGTCCGGCAAGCCCAGCATGTCGGTCGGCCGGTCGGGGATCAGGGCGGAGACCTGGCCGAGCAGGTCGGCGGTGCCGAACAGCCGGCGGGCCAGGATGGCGCCGCTCAGCAGCCCGGCGACGAACAGCAGGATGCCGAGAGCATGCAAAGCGACCGCGAGGCCGGGCATGCGCTCGCGGTCCGGATCGCGGCTGGACAGCGGGCGACGGTCCCTGGTGGCCTGGAGCATGCATCCCCCTCGCGATCCGGGAGGGGCGGCGGTCAGGCCCGACGGGACCCTCGGATCGGGCCGATCTTAGGACGGCGCGCCGGCAGTGGCGAGGGCCGCGACTGACAGTTTCAAACGGCCGCGGGCACCGGCGCCGGCTGCACGGCATAGCCGACATAGAGCGGGTGCTTGGGCGAGCCGTCCGAGGTGATGGCCAAGGCGTGCGGCACCGCCCCGGCCTCCTCGGCCAGCATCCGCAGCAGCGCGCGGCCCCAGCCGGGGCGCACGGCGTCGCAATGCCGGCCCCAGCCGCAGACCACCAGCGCCGCGGCGCGGGCGGCCTGGACGATCGCCTCCGGATTGCCGGGGCCGACCGGGTCGGGCTCGGCGTAGAGCGCCTTCGGGTCGGTCGAGCGCAGGGCGAAGGCGTTGGTGACGATCAGCCCGCCATAGCCCATCGCCCGCGCCCGGCGCTCGCAGCGCTCGACCGTCGGGTCGTTCTTGAGCTCGTCGGCAGTGGACGGGTTCAGCAGCAGGAAATTGGCCGGCGGCACCGATGGGTCCCAGCGCCGCCACAGCAGGGTGCGATAGCGGCCGCAGTCGCTGAAGACGGCGCCGCGGTCGGTGAACAGGTCGGGCTGGGCCATGCCGGTCTCCGGTCGGGATCGGCCGTTCTTAGCCCAGCCATCCGGCGGCGTCTAATCATGCGGGCCGAGGGCGCGCAGCTGCGCCTCCGCCCGGTCGAGGCCGAGCGACAGCAGCGCCGCGATCTCGTCCTCGCGCAGCCCCCGCTCCAGGGCGCGCCAGCGCAGCTCGCAGCGCCGCACCGCCTCCTCGAGATCGGACTGGGATCGAATGTCCCGGATCGGACGCATCGGGCGGACAGCTCCTCGGATGTCGGGGCGGGCAGGGGTAAAGGGACGGATTCGAGACAGCGAATCCATCGGCATCGTCGCGGCGGGTCTCGCGGCCATCAGGGGGTCTCGCTGAGTTGATTGTTCGTGTTTTGTTCTAGACGAAGACGGCGCTTGAGTCGAGTCCGCGGATGCGCCGGCCGTCCTGAAGCGGGGAGGATTTCGGGTCAGATCACGGTCGGGGACCGCACCGTCGCGGCAACGCGAAGCGCCGCGCCTCAGCCCGCGGTCGCGGCAGCCTCGCGGATCAGGGCGGCGCGGGCGGGGGACAGGCCCTCCGTCGGCCAGGACTCCAGCCCCAGCTGACGGCGGCCGAGATCGGTCAGGTCGGCCTCGGTGCCGCGGCCGCGATAGGCCTTCTCGCGATGCTCGGGCGAGAAGTCGGGCGGGGTCTCGCCGGCCAGGAAGCGGCCGCGCTGCCGGGCGGCGTATTCGGCGTTCTTGGCGCAGAGCGGGCCGGCGCCGATGAACATCACATTCGAATAGTCGGTGCCGCGATGCTCGTCACCGACGGCGTGGATGCAGTCGGGATGCCACCAGACGGTGTCGCCGGGCTCGGCGGTAGGGATCGAGACCTGGGAATCGATCAGCGGCTGATGCCATTGCGGCAGGATCGCCTGCGCCTTGCCGCGGGCGGCGCCGCAGATCAGATCCTCGGGCACGTCGTCCAGCAGCGGCCGCAGCAGCAGGTAGGCGATCGAATGCCGGATCATCGGCACCACCTGCAGCGTGCCGTCGGTCCTGCCCTGGCGGGTCAGCGCCAGCCAGCCCTGATAGGAGCGGAAGAAGGTGCTGGTGTTGGGGGCCGGGAACTCACGCGCCTCGACCCGGAACTCGCCGTCGAACGGGTCGTGCCGGTCCCAGTCGCCGCTGAAGATGGTGCGGTACACGCGGCGATAGCCGGGGTCGAGCCAGCGTTCGATCGAGCCGCCATCCATATGCGGCGACAGGCCGAGCGTGGTGTCACCCGGCTGACGGCGGCGAACCCGGTCGGCATAGGTGACCTCGCGGTCGGGGTCGAAGAACATCCGGCCGGCCGTCGCCTCGTCGCCCGTGTCGCAGAAGCGCCAGAGCCGGTTCATGAAGCGCCGGGCCGTCGCCATGTTCGGATGCTGCCGGGCCTCGACCTGCGGCCGCGACCAGTAGATGGCGAAGATCTGCGGCGTCTTGGCGGTCAGCCCGCCGAAGTATTTCTGCAGATTGCCGTCGTCCTTCTGGCTGGCATAGCCATTGTCGTCGATGTAGGCGGCGACCGCGTCGTTCCAGCGGGTGATCTGGTCGCGGTCGACGGTGCCGCGGATCAGGGCGGCGCCGCGGCGATGGATTTCGGCCACCGTTTCGGCAGGGACATTGTTCTCGACGATGTCGCCGAAACGGACCACAGGCACCGGTGACCTGCCCTGGGCGTCGATCTCGCGGATGGCGTCGGCCTCGCGCCGCACCGCATCCTCCAGCCGCCGCCAGACCGCGGCGACGTCGCCGATGGCGCTGCGCAGCTCCCGCTTCACCGCGCGGATCTGCGCGGTATCGTCGATCTCGGTCATGGCCCTGCACCTGGTTCCGATCGGGGCGCACCCTGCATCGGGTGCACCCCGGCGTAAAGACGCGGCGGCTCAGCCGCCGAAGCGCTTTTTGAGGGAATCGAAGCCGGTCTGGAACACGTCCTGGCCGATCAGCTTGCGCATCGCCGCCTCGTTATCGGCCGCGACGTCGAACTCGGCGGTCCATTCGGCGAAGCTGCGGTTGCCGTCGGTGACCGGCAGCAGGCGCAGCGTGGCGACGTAGTTCTCGACCGGCATCGGCGAGGCGAGGATCGAATAGGTGACGCTGTGCTCGGCATCCGACAGGGTCAGCTGCTTCTCGCGGATGGTGCCGCCGCCGCCGGCCAGCTCCATGCTGCGGATGCAGCCGATGCGGTCGGCG
The DNA here is from genome assembly GCF_052113205.1 of Inquilinus sp. YAF38. Lineage (NCBI taxonomy): Bacteria > Pseudomonadati > Pseudomonadota > Alphaproteobacteria > Rhodospirillales > Rhodospirillaceae > Inquilinus > Inquilinus sp. YAF38. The sequence continues at coordinate 14,725 of NZ_JBFRCU010000054.1, forward strand.
CTGCCGCCGTCCTCGACCTTGCTGCTGGCGATGGCGGGATGCCAGCCGGGCAGATCGTTGAAGTCCCGGATCGCCTGCCACACGGTCTCGACCGGGGCGTTGATCACGCTGCTGGTGGTCACTCGGATCATGGTCGTTTCCTTCCAGGGATGGTGCGGTGTCGCGGTGATTATTTTTTGATGTCATTGCCGGGCTTGGCCACGGCTGTCCGGTTAAGCTCTTCGGGTTGCAGATCTAGGTGCTGACTACACTTTTATTGTCATTGCCGGGCTTGACCCGGCAATCCAGGGGCCACCGAGAGCGGCTCTTGAAAGCCCCTGGATCCTCGGGTCAAGCCCGAGGATGACAAATGAGGAAGGTGACATTGCCGTGAAATCCTCCTGTAAACTCAGAACGAGACCTGCTTGAAGGCGCGGGTCTGGGCGGTGAGGGCCTGTTCGGTCGGCAGCCGCTCCATCGAGCTGGCGCCGTAGAAGCCATGGCAGTGGCGGCAGCGCTGCAGCACATAGGCCGCGTCCTCGGGCATCGCGATCGGGCCGCCATGGCACAGCACGATGATGTCGGGCCGCACCGCCAGCGCCGCCGCGGCCCACTCGTCGACCAGGGCGACGCAGTCATCCAGCGTCTTGGCCGTCTCGGCGCCGATCGACCCGCCGGTGGTCAGGCCCATATGCGGCACGATGATGTCGGCTCCGGCCTTGGCCATCGCCACCGCCTCCGCGGCCGAGAACACATAGGGCGTGGTCAGCAGGTCCAGCGCATGGGCGCGGGCGATCATCTCGACCTCGAGGCCGTAGCCCATCCCGGTCTCCTCCAGGTTCTGGCGGAACAGCCCGTCGATCAGCCCGACGGTCGGGAAGTTCTGTACCCCGGCGAAGCCCATGGCTTTGAGCTCGGCCAGGAAATGGTCGGTCAGCAGGAACGGGTCGGTGCCGTTGACTCCGGCGATGACCGGAGTGTTCTTCACCACCGGCAGCACCTCGCGGGCCATCTCGACCACGATCTCGTTGGCGTTGCCATAGGCGAGCAGGCCGGCGAGCGAGCCGCGGCCGGCCATGCGGTAGCGGCCGGAGTTGTAGATCACGATCAGGTCGATGCCGCCGGCCTCCTCGCATTTGGCGGACAGGCCGGTGCCGGCGCCGCCGCCGACGATCGGCTCGCGCCGCTGCACCATGCCGCGGAACTTGGCCAGGAGGTCGGCGCGGGCGAAACGGGTCATGGCAGCGTCCTCAGTGATGGGCGATGGCGCGGAACTCGCGCACCAGGGCTGCGGCGAATGCCGGGTCGTTGATCGCATGGGGCAGGCGGACCAGCCGGCGGTTCGGAGTCTGCCGCACCGTCGCCTCCAGCGCCTGGAACAGGGCCTCGTCGGCGGCGGGATCGTGGAACGGCTGGCCCGGCGCGTCGATCAGCGACACGCCGCCCTCCGGGATCAGGAGGCGGACCGGCCCGTCCATCCGGTTCAGCTTGGCACCGATCCAGCGGCCGATCTCGATATTTTCCTCTACCGTCGTCCGCATCAGCGTCACCTGCGGGTTGTGGACGTAGAGGGTCCGCTTCAGATAGCGCTCCGGCACCGTCTCCATCGCTCCGAAATTCACCATGTCGAGCGCGCCGCAGGATGTGACGTAGGGCACACGGGTGCGGATGATGCTGTCGAACCGGTCCTCGCCGCACGGGAACACGCCGCCGAACAGCAGGTCGCAGACCTCGGTGGTGGTGATGTCGATGACGCCGCCGATCAGGCCGGATTCGACCAGCTTCTCCATCGACTTGCCGCCGGTGCCGGTGGCGTGGAAGACCAGGCAGTCGTACTCGCCCTCCAGCGCCCGGCTGACCTGCTCGACGCAGGGGGTGGTGACGCCGAACATGGTCAGGCCGATCGCCGGCTTGTCGGCGTCGCTCTTCGGTGCCGGATGGGCCACCATCCCGGCCAGCGCATGGGCGGCGTTGCCCAGTACGGCGCGCGAGATGCGGTTGATCCCGGACACGTCGGTGACCGAATACAGCATCATGATGTCGGCCGGCCCGACATAGGGCGCGACATTGCCGGAGGCGACGGTCGAGACCATGACCTTCGGCACCCCGACCGGCAGGTCGCGCAGTGCCGGGGTGATCAGCGCCGTGCCGCCGGACCCGCCCAGACCGATGACGCCGCCGACATCCGCCCGGCTGGCCAGGAAGCCCCGCAGCGCCTGGGCCATCGCCGCCACCGCCCGGCCGCGGTCGTCGCTGAACACGGCATCGGGTCCATCCGGATGGTGGCGCGCCACCTCCTGCGCCGACACGTCCGGGCGCGGGACATCGGCCCCGATCTCCCCGGGCCGGGTGCCGACATCGACCAGCACGGCCTCGACGCCGCGGGCTTCGATCAGCGCCTGGACATAGGCCAGCTCCCGGCCCTTGGTGTCGCAGGTCCCGATGACATAGGCCTTCATGGCGCTTCCTTCCCTGACGGTCGCCGGCGTCGCCGCGCCGGTTCTTGCCTTCGGTTGTCGCGCCGCGGCCCCCCTCGGCGCAAGGGGTCGTGGGATCAAGCGACGCGGTTCCGGCTTCTTTCGTCCGACAATCAGGGTCTATGCTGGCGGCAATCCATTCAAGGGAACCCAGCCGGGAGAGCGCCCATGACCAGCCTGACACGCCTGGACCACGTCAACATCTGGACCGCCGACCAGAAGCGCCTGATCCGCTTCTATCGCGACGCGCTGGGCCTGGAGGCGGGGCCGCGGCCGGACTTCCCGTTCCCCGGCGCCTGGCTGTATCTCGGTGACCAGGCGGTGGTGCATCTGGTCGAGGTGAAGGAGCACCTGCATCCGGAGCAGGTGCAGCTGTCGCATTTCGCCTTCCAGAGCAGCGGCAATCTCGACAACTTCCTGGCCCATCTGAAGGGCCTGGGCATCGAGACCAAGCTGGGCAGCCCGCCGCGCAGCGGGCTGGTCCAGGTCAATTTCCACGACCCGGACGGCAACCACGTCCATGTCGACTTCAAGGACGGGACCACGCCCGACCTGGTGCCGTACCGGGAGACCGCCTAGCCGGGAATCGCCGAGCCAGTCGGGGCCGCGTCGGCCCCAGGCATCCGGCCGTCGCAATCAAGCCGCAGGCGACGGCCGCTGCCGTGTTAGGTGTCGAATATTGCTTCACGGCCGGCCCGCCGGCCCTTCAGCGAGACGACGCGGCACCCCATGGCGAAACGGCTGATCCTCAAGCTCTCCTGCACCGACGTCCCGGGCATTGTCGCCCGGATCTCGGATTTCGTGTTCCGCTCCGGCCTCAACATCCTCGAAAGCGCGCAGTTCTTCGACCGCGACACCGGCCGCTTCTTCATGCGCGTGGTGGTCGAGGCGGTGGAGGGCGCCGCCGATATCGATACCCTGCGCGAGGGCTTCGCCCCGATCGGCGCCGATTACGGCATGGATTGGGAACTGCACGACGCCGACCGCAAGATCCGCGCCCTGGTCATGGTCTCGAAGTTCGACCATTGCCTGAACGACATCCTGTACCGGGTGCAGATCGGGTCGCTGCCGATCGAGATCCCGGCCGTGGTGTCGAACCACCGCGACAGCTACCAGCGGGTCGCCGCCGCGGGCATCCCGTTCCACTACCTGCCGGTGACCCGGGACAACAAGGCGCAGCAGGAGCGGCGGCTGCTGGAGATGGTGGACGAGGAGAAGATCGACCTCGTCGTCCTCGCCCGCTACATGCAGGTGCTGTCCTCCGACCTATGCCGGAAGATGGAGGGGCGGGTGATCAACATCCACCACTCCTTCCTGCCCAGCTTCAAGGGCGCCAAGCCGTATCACCAGGCCCATTCACGCGGCGTCAAGCTGATCGGCGCCACCTCGCACTACGTCACCGACGATCTGGACGAAGGCCCGATCATCGACCAGGACGTGCTCCGGGTCGACCATACCGCCTCGGCCGACGAATGGGTCGGCATCGGCCGCGACGTCGAGAGCGTGGTGCTGGCGCGTGCGCTCAAATACCACTCCGAGCACCGGGTGCTGCTGAACGGCGCCAAGACGGTGGTGTTCCGCTGAGATCGGTACCGGCGCCGGCGGGCTGAAGCAGCCGCCGGCGCTGGGGTCTTGTGCCAAGCATCATAAACAACGACCCGTCATCCCGTGCGCGGCGCAGCATGCAATGCGCTGCAGACACGGGATCTCTCTGGGATCGCGCCGAGATCCCGTGTCTGCGCAGCGGCACTTCGCGCCGCAGCGCGCACGGGATGACGAGTCAATATTTTCGACCGTTGGTCTTATGCCAACGGCCTTCGAGATCGACTCCCGGTCTTTTCCGAGCCACTTGCCCGGGCATGCATAAGCCTGATCGGGCAATATCAAGACCGCATTGGGAAACAACCTCGTGCCTTGATTATCAAAGTCTCCGATGTCGACGCGGCATTACGCCGGATCGTGCTGCAGACAAGGAGACGTTCTCATGAGCGATACGGGCATCACCAAGGTTCTGGATCCCGAGCCTCCAGCTGATTCATCGGCAGATCTGGCACGCCGGCAGGCGCAGCCGGATGAGATCACCGTGGCTCCGCGTGACCCCCTGCGCCCGCCGCCGCCCCTGAGCGCCAAAGCGCGCGGCAAGCGGCCGGCCGGAGATCTCGAGCAGGGCGGGCTTGAGCTTCCCGCAAACCTCACCGCATGGCTGCAGGCGGTCACGCAGGTAGACCCTCAGCTCCTAATTCGCTACGCACGAGATCCCGATGCGGTGATCGAGGCCGCCCAGGCGGCGGCGAGAGACGCCATCGTACCCCCGACCAAGCCGGCCGGCCTGAACCGGCTCTGGAAGGGGACGACGATGTACACCGACCTGATCTCGTCTCGCGACTTCAGAGACCAGCTTCGCCGCCTCGAATTCGACGGCAGCGGCGATGCAGACGTCTCCGATCCGCAGAACGTGCTGAGCACGATGCGCGATGTCTTTGCCCAGATGCGGGCCATGGTGGGAGATCTGGGCGACGACACCGACCCGGATCTGGTCTTCGCAAAGAAGCAGGTCACCGATCAGCTGGATCAGGTCGTCTCCGACCTTGGCTCGATCGCCTATGATCGGACGCCCCGCGAGCGCCTCGGCGTCATTGCCGGGACGGTCGCATCATTCGCGCTGATCCCGCTGCCTTTCGTCTATTCGAACGAAACACGACCCGCGAGCTGGCTGTATACCGGCGCTTTGGGCGGTGCCTATGCCCGGACGGTCACACAGATGACCGGCCTGCTGCTCAACCCCGCCTTGAATGCCCGACTCTGGAAGAACAACTTCCGGGATCGTCATCTCATCTGGTTCCTGCCGGCTGTTTTCTATGCCACCCAGGCCTTCATCAAGGCCTATGCCGACGAGCATCCCGAGAACACGGCTATCCAGGGGCCGGCCGAAGCGGCGATCGAGGTCAATGAGAGCAAATGGTTCCCCGCCATCGTGGCGACGGCCGAGTTCGCCCTGTTCATGGCATCCAATTTTCCCGATCAATACCAGAAGATGAAGGACTGGGCCTGGCGCAAGACCGCCGGAGAAGCGGGCCGAGATGACCCCGAGACACTGGACTTCGTCCGACGCTGGCTGGCGAATGATGCCGTCCGCATGGCGCACCTGAACAGCGGCGGCGTAGCCGTGCCCACTGACGACACCGATGTGCCCGGGCTGATCCGCGATCACTACAAATTCGCCAGCGGCCTCTGGTCGGTGGTCCGGACGGCCCGTGAACGATACGAGGAAGGTGGCCGGATCGGCGATGCGGAAAGCCAACTGCTCGATCAGGTGGGATCGGGCATCCAGAAAATCGGCGAATTGCTCGATCCCCTGATCAAGAACGTCATGGCGCAGGTCGAGCTCATCACGAAGGAGGAACAGCGGGCGAAGACGATCGCCGCTCCCGGCCTGCTGGGCGCGGCGGCCCTGATCGGCACACTGAACTCCCTGGGCGCCATCCGCATCCCGGCACTGCTGTCTGATTATATCCCTTACTACGTGACGGCATTTCTGGTCGAATTGGCACGGCTGCGCGACAATTCGATGAACGTCGAATCCGCGATCAGGACCTTTGGCAGCTATCTCGGGGGATCACTCGTCGGCACGATCCCGTCCGGAATCAACCTGGCCTTCGAATTCGCCTTTCAAGAAGGTGCGTTCGATCTCGTAACGACCGAGCGTCCGGAGGGGCTGCCGGCGAACGCGACCCACACGGACCATACCCCCAGCCTGCTCATCACCAAGCATCCGAACCTCCATATCGCTGACGGCAAGGTCAACTTCGCCCTTTATACGGCCTATCAGATGCTGACCTACCTCCTGATCAGCGGTCGCATGGGCGAGGCTGTTTCGGCCTCCACCTTGTGGCTCATGCGCGGCACCGCACGCGGCCTGCCGGCGGTACCGCCGGCAGGCCAGGACAACGCTGGCGGTGGCTTCGAACTGCCGGAAGGCTTCGACGAGAGGTATATGGACCGCCTCGAAAGCGCCCTCGCGAAATTCAAGGCTCGCTTCGACGAAGAAGTTACGCGGCTCGAAGGCGAGACGTCGCGGATCGAGGAAATTCTGGATGAAGACGAGCCGGAGGATATGGGAGCGCTTCCGGGCGACGAGTCCCTGGCCATGACGCGAACGCGGCCACGTCGCAAAGAGGAGGCAAGTTCTTCTGCCACGCCGCTGAAGCCCGAGGACGTGCCACCGAAGCCCGAGGAAGAACGGCGCATCGATCCGGAGGAACCCGCCGTCGCCGGTACATCGACTCAAAAGCCGACGGAAGAGCCCGCCGTGGAGACGTGGCAGAAGGAAGCCGCGGCTGCCGTCAACTGGGCCGAAGGGCAGGAGGAGGAAGAGCGGAAGCTCCGGGAGTAGGACGATGGGGCGTCGAGGTGGCTGCTCCCTTTGGCTCCGCCGAAACACGGCCGGTCCGGCCTCCCGGTTTGACAAGCGGCCTCGCCCTGCCATAACTTAACTGAAAAGTTAAATATGGGATCCGCCGGACCAAACCAACAATCGGTCCGGCGGGGCGAGGGAGAGACAGCATGGGACAACGAATCCTGGTCCTGGTCGGGACCAAGAAGGGCGCGTTCATCGCCGAGAGCGACCCGGCACGGCGGTCGTGGCGGCTGCGGGGGCCGTTCTGCGAGACATGGCCGATCAACCATGTCGTCGCCGACCCAGCCTCGGGCACCATCTACGGCGCCGGCGGCAATGAATGGTTCGGCCCGGCGGTCTGGAAATCGACCGATCTCGGCGAGAGCTGGACCCATTCCAGCGACGGGCTGGCCTATGCCGAGGGGCAGGAGCCGATCAAGGCGGTGTGGAGCCTGGGCGTGCGCGACGGCCGGGTCTATGCCGGCGTGCAGCCGGCCGGCCTGTTCCTCAGCGACGACGCCGGCCAGTCCTGGAGCCATGTCGAGGGGCTGCAGCGCCACCCGACCCGGCCGGAATGGAGCCCGGGCGGAGCCGGGCTGATCCTGCATTCGCTGGTGCTGCACCCGGACGACCCGGGCAAGATCTGGATCGGCATCTCCGCGGCCGGGGTGTTCCACACCGCCGATGGCGGCGCGACCTGGGAGACCCGCAACCGCGGCACCCGCGCCGATTTCCTGCCCGAGGGCCAGCGCTATCCGGAGTTCGGGCAATGCGTGCACTGCCTGGTGATGGCGCCGGGCACGGCCGAGCGGCTGTACCAGCAGAATCACTGCGGCATGTACCGCAGCGACGATGGCGGCCGGCACTGGGACAGCATCGAGGCGGGGCTGCCCTCCAGCTTCGGCTTCCCGGCCGCTTCCCATCCGCGCGACGCCGACACGCTGTTCCTGCTGCCGCTGAACGGCGACATCAAGGGCCGCTTCGTGCCGGACGGCAGGGCCGCGGTCTGGCGCACCCGCGACGGCGGCGCCAGTTGGCAGGACCTGCGCCGCGGCCTGCCGCAGGAGAATGCCTATTTCGGGGTGCTGCGCCAGGCCATGGCGACCGACCGGCTGGACCCGGCGGGGGTGTATTTCGGCACTTCGGGCGGCGCCCTTTTCGCCAGCGCCGATGAGGGCGACAGCTGGGACTGCATCGCCCAGCACCTGCCGTCGATCCTGTCGGTCGAGACGCTGGTGGTCGACCGCTGAGCCATGGCCGAGCCGAGGACAAAAGAGGCCGTGCTGGTGCGGCTGCCGACGGTGCTGACCATCCTGTTCCCCGGGGCGCCGCCGCGGGTGGAACTGCGCGCCGGCACGGTGGCCGAGGCGATCGATGGGCTGAATGAGCGCTGGCCGGGCATGGGCGACCGCATCCGCGATTCCAGCCCGGCGATCCGGCGCCACATCAACATCTTCGTGGATGGCCGGCGCGCCAGATTGGAGACGCCGCTGGCGCCGGGGGCTGAGGTATTTGTTCTTACGGCCATAAGCGGCGGATGAAGTAGGCTCACCAAACCCACTTCATTGTCATGCCCGGGCTTGACCCGGGCATCCAGAGAGCGTCGACATCTTCTGGATTGCCGGGTCAAGCCCGGCAATGACAGTCAAGGGGCAGATCAGCGGCGGCTGATTGCCGCCACGCCGGCATGGCCGCGCTGCGCCAAAGCGAGCAGCAGCAGGCACAGCGCCGAGGCGACCAGGCCGGCGCCGGCCGCGGCAGGCCAGCCCCAGTGGCTCGCCGCGGCGGCGAGCAGGGGCGGTCCCAGCAGCGAGCCGGAGGCGCCGCCCTGGGCCAGCAGGCCATTGGCGGTGGCCATGTCGCCGCCGGGTCCGACGGTGTCGGGCAGTCGGGCGAAGACCACGGCCGGCACGGCGCCGGAGATCGCGTTCAGCAGCATCGCGGCCACCGCCGGCCAGAACCAGGATCCCTCCGACGGGGTGAACACGGCGAAGAGCAGCAGCGCCGGCACCACGATTCCGACCGCGGTGAAGCTGCCGAGCGGCCGGTCCCGCCGCATCCACCAGGCGGCGGCCAGCCCGCCCAGCACCGCGGCGAAGGCGGCCGCGCCGGTAATCAGCCCGGCCATGGAGGCCGAGACGCCGCGCTGGCTGGTGAAATAGGCCGGCATCACCGCCAGCAGGCCGACTTCGAACACCGTGTAGCAGGCGAAGCCCACCGCCATAAGCCAGGCGCCAGCCGGCGCCCGCAGCGGATGCGCGCCGCCCTTTGCGGCCCGGCGCGGCGCGGCCTCCGGCGGCGTCGGCAGGCGCCAGGCCGGCAGCAGCAGCAAGGCGGTCAGCCCGGCGCTGCCCAGCAGCACCCAGCGCCAGGGCGCGGCCTCGACCCCCAGCCCGGCCAGGATGCTGCCGACGGCGAAGCCGACCGGGAAGAAGGTGCTCCACAGCGCCAGGGCGGTGGCGCGCTGCGCCGGGGTGGCCACGGCGATGGTCAGGGTCGGGGCAGCGACCGCCACGGCGAGATAGGCCGCGGCCTCGACGATCCGCCACAGGAACAGCCCGGCCACGGCCGAGGTGGCGGCCATGCCGGCCGCGGCGACCGCCATCAGCAGCAGGCCGGCCAGCAGGGCGCGGCGGGCGCCGACGCGGCTGATCACCACCCCGGCGAACAGCCCCAGCGTGGCGCCGCCGATCTCGAGCAGCGACACCAGCAGCGCCGCGACGGTGAGGTCGGGGCCGAGGTCGTGCTGCATCGGCGGCAGCAGCGCCGACAGCTTGCCGAGCTGCGCCGCTGCGGCCACGCCGGCGGCATAGATCACCAGGATCGCCAGCCAGGATCCGCGCGACGACATGATCACTCCGTGTTCAGGACAGGGTGACCTTAGCGAAGGAGCAGGAGAGGGCGGCTGAATAAGAAATTCAGACGGCCGAGAGATCTTTCCATCCCTTTGTCGTCATTCCCGCGAAAGCGGGAATCTCTTTCCGGTCCTGGCGTGACGAGATCCCGCTTTCGCGGGGATGACGGATTGGGGGATCCTGAAAGGTCTCGCCCGGAGGCTCAGGCGATGGTTTCCGCCAGGCGCACGAAGGCACCGTCCGACAGCTGCAGCCGGGTCCAGCGCATGCGGCCCTGGCGGATCGGGACGATCGGCGAGCCGTTGGCCCCGGTGTCGAGCTCGACCGCCGGCGGCTCGGGCTCGAACCAGCCATCGCCGGTCAGGGCGGCCTCGGCAGCCTGGATCTCCGGCGTGGCGAAGCGCCAGAGCGAGACGCCCAGAAGCTCTGGCGTGCGGAAGTTCCAGTCCTGGCTGCGCCCGCGCGAGGCGGCCAGCAGCCGGTGCGTCAGGTCGCAGACCAGATGCGTGCTGGCGGAGGACTCCGTGACCAGCCGTGCCAGGGCATGGTCGCCGGCGCTGTCCAGCCGGGCGCTCATCAGCTGGCGCAGGCGGGTCTGCTCTTCGGCATCGGGGGCCAGCGTGCCGGCCTCCCAGCGCGACACCATCGCCTGCGACACGCGCAGCAACTCGGCGGCATGGGCCTGTTTGACCCGCCGCAGCGCGCGCCACAGCCGCAACGACCGGCCGAGGCCGTCGGCGGCGCAGATGCTGTATCCCGGGACGGTCATGATAGGCCAAGATGGCCCGTCCGGGCCGGGCTGTCCAGGGTGGTGTAGGGGTCACTCCTGTGCCGTCATTGCGAGGAGGCGAAGCCGACGAAGCAATCCAGGGCCACGCCAAACGGCCCTGGATTGCTCCCCCCGGCTCGAGGCCGGGGTCGCAATGACGGTGAGGAAAGGGGAGGCGGGCCTTAGCTTTCCCAATCCGAGTTCAGGATCACCTCGGTGAAGTCGACCCGCTTGTAGCTCGGGTCCATCCGGGCCAGCACGTCGGCCTTCACATTGCCGAAGGTGGTCTGCGGCTTGCGGATGGTGCCGTGGGTGAAGGCCTCGATGATGCCGTGCTTGAAGTCATGGCCGCGCGGATGGGCGTGCACCACCTGACGACGCTGCTCCTGGGTGAAGTCGTGGAAGGCGAGGCCCAGCACGTCCATCTCCACCCCGGCCGTCACCAGCGCCACGACCGGGTGCTTATGCTCCGGAATGCCCGGGGTGGTGTGCAGGGCGATGGAATCCCACACCAGGTCGATATCGGAATCGGCGATGCCGTGCCGCTTCAGGAAGTCGCGCGCGGCGTTGGCGCCGTCGACCTCGAAGCGCAGGTCGGGGCTCGAATAGGCGTCGACCAGCCCCATGTCGTGGAACATCGCCCCGGCATACAGCAGCTCGGGATCGAATTTCAGGCCCTTGCGCTGTCCGGTCAGGGCGCCGAACAGGTAGACCCGGGTCGAGTGGTGGAACAGCAGGTCGCTTTCGGTGTCGCGCACCAGCTCGGTGATCTCGCGGGCCAGGGCGCTGTCGGGGATGCGGATGCCGGCGATGGACATGGTCGTGGACCTTCGATCGGTTTCGATGCCCCTGATGTGAGCCTTTGGCACGGGTCGTCTCAACGCGGCCGGGGCGGCGCTTCCGGACAAGCGCACGCGGAAATCGGACATTGCGGCCGGCCGGCGGCCGTGGGATCGGTCGATGACGGCTGGAGGGGAACGGAATGCCGGTGCGGACGGTCGCGATCGCCATCTTTCCGGGGGTGCAGGCGCTGGATGTCGCCGGGCCGGTCGATGTCTTCGCCGAGGCCAACGGCTTCATCGCCGGCGGCGACCGCTACGAGACTTTTCTGGTCGCCGCCGACACCGCGCCGCTGCGCGCTTCGAACGGCATGCAGATGATCGCGGACCGGAGCTTCGGCGACGCCACGGAGCCGTTCTCGATGGTGCTGGTCGCCGGCGGCCCCGGCCTGCCGACCGCGGCGGCGGATCCGCTTCTGTCTGTCTGGCTGGCGGCGGCCGCGCCGCGAGCGGGGCTGCACGGGTCGATCTGCACCGGTGCCTTCGCCTTCGGCCATGCCGGGCTGCTCGACGGTCATCGCGTGACCACGCATTGGCAGAACGCACAGCGCCTGGCCGAGCTGTTCCCGAAGGCGCAGGTCGAGCTCGACCGGATCTATCTGCGCGACGGGGCGCTGGTGACCTCGGCCGGCGTCACCGCCGGCATCGACCTGGCCCTGGCGCTGGTGGCGGAGCATCACGGCGCCCGGGTGTCGCTGGCGGTGGCGAAGCGGCTGGTGGTGGTGGCGCAGCGCCAGGGCGGCCAGTCGCAGTTCAGCCCGTTCCTGACCGCCCCGGCCGACCCGGATTCACCGCTCGCCCGGGTGCAGGCGCATGTCATGGACAACATCGGCGCGAGCTTCACGGTCGAGGATTTGGCCCGGGTGGCGGGGATGAGTGGCCGCAACCTGGCGCGGCTGTTCGTGCAGGAGACCGGCGTGACCCCACATGAATTCGTCGAACGCGCCAGGGTCGACGCCGCCCGCAACCTGCTGGAGGGCAGCGATCGCGCCCTCAAGGCCGTGGCCTATGATTGCGGCTTCGGCAGCTCCGACCGGATGCGCATCGTCTTCGCCAGGCGCCTCGGCGTCACGCCCGCCCAGTATCGCGCCAGCTTCCGGGTGCAGGGTGGGACGGGGTAGGGGAGCGCGGACCGATCGCGCGTTTCAATCCGAATTGCGGACCGCCTGTGCGATCTGCTTCTGCCGGTCGAAATCCGCCCGGCGCTGCCGGATCTCCTCGGCCGAGAGGCGGTCGATGTTGCAATAGTCGAGCTTCCAATCCGGGTTGGTGCTCCAGACCAGCGGGGACTGGACGGTGGTGCGAGGCGCGGGGGCCTGTTCCAGCAGCGTCAAGGCCAGGTCGAACGTGAGGGTCTGCGACTCCCGGTCCCGCGGCCTCCCGGCGGCGTTGCCGAGCGGAAAGTCCGAGAACAGCAGACGCGCCACGCCCACATATTCGACGATGTCCTTGGCGCACCCCATGACGACCGTGGAAATGCGGCTCTCCTCCAGCATCCGGGCGGCCAAGCTGACGCTCTGATGGCAGACCGGGCAGTTCGGAACCAGGATCGCCGCATCGACGGCATCCGCCTGGCAGCGGGCGACGATCTCCGGGCAATCGACCTCGAGCGTCGTGCGATGGCTGCGATTGGTGGGCAGGCCGTGGAAGCGGGGGGCGATGGAGCCGATCCGGCCCGACGCCTCCATCCGGCGCAGCGCCGCCAGCGGGAAATAGGTCGCGGGGTCTTCGGCCGTCGTGTGCCTGCGGTCGATGGCGACGTGCGAGATCCGCAGATCGGGGTCCTCCGCCGTGCTGCCCGAATAGACGGAGTAGAATTTGCACGCCGCGTTGTAAGCGGCCCCGGGCCCCTGGTCGCCCTTACCGGGCTGGTACGGCGCGGCCGTGGTGACGATGGCCAGCCGGCATTGCGACAGCGGCTTGTCCAGGGGATGGAACGGCACGCTTACGCAATGCGCCCATTCATAGGGCGCGCCGTAGCCAAGGGCCTGATAGTAGGACCGAATCCTCTGCAGATAGGGAATCGGCGCATCATGGACGGGTGCAAATCCGAATGATCGCTCTCCGGCCATCAAGGGTGCTCCCAGTCCCGGCACGTGATCGACTCGGCGGCCAGTCTACGATCCGCGGGCGACGTGTCCAATGCGAGCGCGAATCCGGTGTCCCGCGCTGAATTGCCCTCGGTGCAATCCGGTGGTTGAGCGGAGCGCGCCGGGCCGGCCATGGTCGCGCTGATGCCGACCGATCCCGTCCTCCTCGCCGTGCTGCTGGGCACCATCTTCGTCATCGCCTTCACCAAGGGCGGCTTCGGCGGCGGCTTCGCCATCCTCGGCATCCCGGCGCTGTCCTTCGTCATGCCGGCGGTGGATGCGGCGGCGGTGATCGCGCCGCTGGTGCTGCTGATGGACGTGTTCACCGTCTGGGCCTTCCCGCCGCGGACCTGGAGCCGGCCGAACCTGCGGGTGCTGGTGCTGCCGCTGTTGTGCGGCATCGCGCTGGGCGGGCTGACCTTCGCCCTGGTCGACCCGGCCTGGGTGACGCTGCTGATCGCGCTGGTCACCCTGGTCTTCGCCCTGCGCTGKTTCGCCCGCCGCCGGATCGAGCAGCCGCGCGCCGCCCCCTCCGGCCGCCGCGCGGCGCTGTGGGGCACGCTGACCGGCTACACCACCTTCGTCGCCCATTCCGGCGGCCCGCCTTTGGCGATCTACCTGCTGCCGCAGCGGCTGGACAAGACCGTGTTCGCCGGCACCTCGGCGATCGTGTTCATGCTCTGCAACGTCGTCAAGCAGGTGCCCTACCTCTATCTCGGCGTGCTGGAGCCGCGGAACCTCGCCGCCATTGCCGCGGCGGCGCCGGTGGTGCCGGTCGGGGTCTGGATCGGCCGCCGCTTCCACGACCGCATCGACGAGGCGCGGCTGTACCTGTGGTGCCATCTGCTGCTGGTGGCGATCGGGCTGAAGCTGCTGGTCGACGGCGTGCTGGGCGTGACCTGACGCCATCGCCTCGGCGCTGCGCCGGCCTTCCGGTTGGTGTAAAGCTTCCGGTCGAGGAGAATCAATGGACGACTCCAAGCTCACCACACTGTCCGCCTGGATCATCGAGGCGGGGCTGATCGGCCTGTCGGAGACCGAGCTGCTGGCCGGCTTCTGCGCCCGGGCCGTGTTCGCCGGCTTGCCGATCGCCAGCGGCCTGCTGGTCATCGACACGCTGCATCCGATCCATGAGGGCAACGCCGTGCGCTGGCGTCGCGGCGAGGACGAGGCCAGCTTCACCGGCTATGGCCGCACCACCGCGGGCGAGCGCGAGGAGAAGTGGCTGGCCAGCCCGTTCTTTCATCTGATCGACACCGGCGAGGAATGGATGCGCCGGCGGGTGACGGCGGAGAGCGGCGCCGAGTTCCCGGCCGTGGCCACGGCGCGGGAGGAGGGGATGACCGACTATCTCGGCGTCCTCAACCGCTTCGAGCCCGAGGGCGCGATCGCCGATTGGGACGGGCTGTTCTCGGCCTGGACCACGGACCAGCCCGGCGGCTTCAGCGACCAGGAGATCGCCGGGCTGCTCAAGGTCCTGCCCGCCCTGGCGATGGCGATCAAGGCGGCCACCCTGGCGCGGATGGCCTCGACGCTGCTGGAGACCTATCTGGGCCGCGACGCCTGCGACTCCGTCTGGTCCGGACGGATCGCCCGCGGCGTCGCCGATCGGATCGACGCGGTGCTGTGGTTCAGTGACCTGCGCGGCTACACCCGGATCACCGACACCGCCCCGCCGGAACAGATCATCCCGCTGCTCAACGACTACGCCGACGCGGTGATCTCGGCGGTGCAGGCGGCGGGCGGCGACGTGCTGAAGCTGATCGGCGACGGCGTGCTGGCGATCTTCCGGCCGGAGAATGGCGGGACCGAGGGCCGCGCGCGGGCCTGCCGCGCGGCGCTGGCGGCGGTGCGCGGCGCCCAGGCGACGATCGCGGCGTTGAACCCGCAGCGCGAGGCGGCCGGCCAGCCGGTGACCGAGATCTATGCTGGGCTGCATATCGGCGAGGTGTTCTTCGGCAATATCGGCAGCGCCCACCGGCTCGACTTCACCGTGGTCGGCCCGGCGGTGAACGAGACCAGCCGGATCGCCGAGATGTGCCGGTCGGCGGACCAGTCGCTGCTGGTCTCCTCCGCCTTCGCCGCGGCGGCGGGCGGGGAGGCGGCCGGCCTGGTCTGCGTCGGCCGCTACGCTTTGCGCGGCGTGCGCATGCCGCAGGAGCTGTTCACGCTCGATCCTCGCCCGGCCTAGAGCCGCCAGACCCGCAGGCCGCGCATCCGATCGCCATGGATCAGCACTGCCGACAGGCAGCCGGTGGCGAAGGCGCCGGTGTCGACGTCGATGCGGTGCGGATGGTCCAGGTCCAGCCGGTCGGCCGGGGTGTGGCCATGGATCACCGCGACGCCCTCGGGGAAGGGGCCGGGCCAGTCCAGGAACGGGTCGCGGATCCACAGCAGGGTGCGGCGGTCCTGCTGTGCCAGCGGGCGCTGCGGGTCGATGCCGGCATGGACGAAGACCAGGTCGCCGATCCGGTGGGTGACCGGGCAGCCGCGCAGCCAGCCCAAGAGGTCGGGCCCGATCGCCGCCCGCACCCGGGCGCGCCAGTCGCCGTCGAGATCGGTGACGCCGCATTCGGCCAGCACCCGCTCGCCGCCATAGCTGAGCCAGAACTGCAGGGAGCTATGGTCGGTGGCGCCGTCCAGCAGCGCCAGCATGCGGTCGTCGTGATTGCCCAGCAGGGTGATCGTCTCGGCGCCCGCGACGCCCTGCCGCGCCAGGGCCAAAGCGCGGAGGTTCTCCGGGCCGCGGTCGACCAGGTCGCCGAGATGGATCAGGGTGCAGCCGGTGCCGCCGGGCAGTGCCGCGAACTCCGCCGCCACCAGCCGGTGCATCGCCTCCAGGAGGTCGGCCTGGCCGTGCACGTCGCCGATCGCGGCCACCGCCCGGTCCGGCGGCAGCGGCCGGATCGCCGGACGCCAGGGATCACGGCGCGGGTCGAGGTGGCGCGGCAGTCGGTCGAAATCCTCCGGCTTCATGGCGTTGCGCCTCGGTTCGATCGAATCACGACGGCCATCATAACAATGGTCTGCCGGGGTTGCAGGATGCTGTTCAGCTCTTAGGTAAGTCGTGCGGACGGCCGAAATCGCACCACCCCGAGTGTGGGAGGTCCCGCGACGCGCCGCGGCATCCGGCCCGGCGCGACCCGATCGACAGGCTGCCCCGAGGGGCGGCTCCATCGACAGGAGCAACGCGATGAAGCTCAACACCGCACTGGTCGACCGGACGGTGACCCGGTTCGGGGCCCAGGCCCTGCCCGACAACCATCCGGCGATGCCCCAGCTCAGCACCATGTTCGGCGAGCACACCTTCCTCCTCGACGGCGACGGTCTTTACATCCTCGAGGCGGTCGAGATCCCTCCGGCCGGGGCTCCGGCGGGGCAGGTGATCAAGCTGGCCAGCTGGGCGGATGCCGAGCGGACGACGCTGGCGCCGCACGAGCCCGAACCGACCGATGTCGTCATCGAGCTCGGGCCGATCGATCCCGACAAGGACGCCTGACGCGAACCGGGCGGCCGGGCGAAGGTCCGGCCGCCCGTGTCCTTCGAACGATGCCCCCCAATTGGTCTCCCAATCGGGGGATTGCCGCGGCCGCTCTGCCCGGCCGATCGTCATGATGGCGCTATGCCCCGTTTGGAGGGAGCCATCATGTCCAGTGCGGCCGGCCGGCAGGCCCCGGTCACGCCCGAGCACATCTTGCAGCTGGGGTTCGGCTTCTGGGCCTCGAAGGCCCTGTTGAGCGCGGTCGAGCTGGAGGTGTTCACCGTGCTGGCCGGCGGCCCGCTCGACGCCGAGGCGCTGGGAGTCCGGCTCGGCCTGCATCCGCGCGGCGCCCGCGACTTCCTCGACGCGCTGGTGGCGCTGCACGTCCTGGACCGGGCCGATGGCGCCTACGCCAACACCGCCGAGACCGATCTCTATCTCGACCGCGGCAAGCCCTCCTATGTCGGCGGTATCCTGGAGATGGCCAACCGGCGGCTCTACCCGTTCTGGGGGAACCTGACGGAAGCGCTGCGCACCGGCCGGCCGCAGAACGAGGCCAAGGCGGGCGGCGACCTCTTCAGCGCGGTCTATGCCAGCCCCGAAGGCCTCTCCGGCTTCCTCAACGCCATGACCGGCGTCAGTTTGCCGGTGGCGCGCGCGCTCGCCGTCCGCTTCCCCTGGGCCGGGGTCCGCAGCGTCATCGACATCGGCGCCGCGGCCGGGTCGATGCCGGCCGAGCTCGCCCTCGCCCATCCGCATCTCGAGGTGGGCGGCTTCGACCTGCCGCCGGTGCGGCCGGTGTTCGAAGCCTATGTGGCGCAGCGCGGCCTGGCCGGCCGGGTGCGCTTCCACGAGGGCGACTTCATGCGCGGGCCGATGCCCTCGGCCGAAGTGCTGGTGATGGGCCACATCCTCCACGACTGGGACCTGGAGGAGAAGCGGATGCTGGTGGCCAAGGCCCATGCGGCGCTGCCGCAGGGCGGGGCGCTGATCGTCTATGACCGGATGATCGACGACGACCGGCGGGAGAATGCGGCCGGCCTGCTGATGAGCCTGAACATGCTGATCGAGACGCCGGGCGGCTTCGACTATACCGGCGCCGACTGCATCGGCTGGCTGCGCGACGCCGGCTTCGTCTCGGTCCGCCAGGAGGCCCTGGTCGGCCCCTATTCGATGGTGGTCGGGATCAAGTAGCCGCAGGGTGCCCATGGCTGGCGAGGCTGTGGCAGGATCGGTCCCGCAGAGTCGAGGAGGGACCGATGACCGATCATGCCGCCCGCACCACCGAGTTGGAGGCCGAGGAGGCGCGGCTGGCCTTCGACCGCTTCGACTTCGCCGAGGCCTGGGCGATCGGCCGCACGCTGGTCGAGAGCGCGCCGGCGCCGGTCGCGATCCGCATCCAGCTCGGCGACCGGGTGCTGTTCGCCGCGGCGCTCGACGGCACCGCGGCCGACAACCAGGTCTGGCTCGACCTGAAATCCGCCGCCGTCCGGCAGTTCGGCCACAGCACGCTGTGGCTGCACCACCGGCTCAAGGCGCGCGGCCGGACTCTGGCCGAGAGCCCGTCGGTGCGCACGCCGATGATCGACCATGGCGGCGGCTTCCCGATCCGCATCGGCGCCCAGGTGGTCGGGTTCATCGGCGTCTCCGGCCTGCCGCACGAGGATGATCACCGGCTGATCACCAGCGCGATCGAGACGTACAAGGCGGGGCAGGCCGGGGCGGGCCGCGGCTGAGCGATCAGACCAGCGCCATGCCGCCATCGACATGCAGCTCGGCACCATTGACGAAGCTGCTGTCGTCCGAGGCCAGGAACAGCGCGGCGGAGGCGAGTTCCTCGGCGCTGCCCATCCTGCCGGCGGGGATCGTCTGCGACACGGCGTGCAGGAAGCCCGGCACCTCGGCCTCCGGGATGCCGAGCTTGCCGAGGATGGCGGTCTCGGTCGGCCCCGGGCTGAGGACATTGACGCGGATCCTGCGGGCCTTCAGCTCCAACGCCCAGCTGCGCGCGAAGGCCGTGACCGCCGCCTTCGACCCGGCATAGACGGCGTGGTTGTCCAGGACCTTGGTCGCGGCGAGGGAGCTGGTGACGATGATGCTGCCACCGTCGCGCATGACCGGGGCGATGGCCTGCACGCCGAAGAAGACCCCGCGGGTGTTGACGGCGAAATGCGCGTCGTACTCGGCCGGGGTCACCGTCGCCGACGGGGCGATCGTGATCACCGCGGCGTTGGCGACATAGATATCCAGCCCACCGAAGCGGCACCCGACCTCCTCGGCGATGGCTTGGTGATGGTCGAGGTCCGCGACGTCGCCGCAGATCCCGATGGCGCCATGGCCGATCTCCGCGACCGCCTGGTCGAGGACGTCCTGCCGGCGGCCGGTGACGACGACCCGGGCGCCTTCCTGCGCGAACAGGCGGGCCGTCGCCTTGCCAATTCCACTGTTGCCGCCGGTGATGACGGCGACCTTTCCTTCGAGCTTGAGCATCCGTTTTCTCCGCTGGATTGCGGAATGGATGTACCCATCGCCAGGGCGCCGCATTAGATGGGGGGCGGGCACATGATCTGTGCCTGGAGGTCAAGATGCCCCATCTGCTGAGCGAGGCGCCGGGCCTGGTCGCCTTCGTCCGCGCCGTCGAGGCCGGATCCTTCAGCGCCGCCGCGCGGGATCTGGGCACGACGCCGTCGGCCGTGTCGAAGAGCGTCGCTCGCCTGGAGCGGCATCTCGGCGCCCGGCTGTTCCGGCGGTCGACCCGTGTCCTGGCGCTGACGCCGGAGGGGCAGGCCTTCTTCGACCGGGTGTCGCCGCTGCTGCAGGAGATCGAGCAGTCGGCGGATTCCGTGCAGCCCTCTGCGGACCCTCGGGGGCGGTTGCGCGTCAGCCTGCCCAGCGAGATCGCCCGGCTGCTGATGGACGCCATCCTGACGCGGTTCCTGGCGCGCCATCCCTCGCTGGATCTCGAGATCGGCATCACCGACCGGCCCGTCGACCTCATTCGCGAGGATTACGACGTCGTCTTCCGGGTCGGCCACATGCCGGAGAGCGACCTGACGGTCAGAACCCTGGCGCAGCTCGAGATGGTGCTGGTCGCGTCTCCGGCCTTCCTGGACCGGTGGGGAGCGCCTCGCACCATCGACGATCTTCGGGCGCTGCCCTTCGCACGGTACTTTGTCGGGCGCAGGGTGCCGGAGATTCGCTTCGCCGACGGCACCACCATCGCGACGCGCGGCCGGATCGGCTTCGATTCCGGCTTCGGCCTGCGCGCGGCGGCAAAGCTGGGGATGGGCGTCGCCTATCTGACGCGCTGCATCGTCGAGGAAGATCTGCGCCGCGGTGATCTCGTCGTCGTGCTGCCCGACAAGCCCCTGCCGCCGATGCCGTTCCAGGCCCTGCACGCCTTCGGCCAGACGGCGCCGGCCCGGGTCCGGATCCTGTCGGACTTCATCGCCGAGGAGATCGGCCGGATCGTCGGTGAAGGGCAGGGCTGAGGCCCCGGGGAACGAGACGGAGCCCGGCCCGGTTTCCGCAGGGACCTCCACATCCCAGGAACCGCATGGCCCGCCATCTCGACCTTCGATCCGGCCAGCCGGTGTGGACGGCGAACGGCATGCCGCGGATCCCCGCACTGCCCCTCGACGGCGACGGCGCGGCGGATGTGGCGATCGTTGGTGGCGGCGTGTCGGGCGCCCTGGTCGCGGATACGCTGCTGCAGGCGGGGCTGACCGTCATCGCGATCGACCGCCGTGAATTCGGGCGGGGTTCTTCGGCGGCCAGCACGGCCCTGCTCGCCACCGAGCTCGACCGGCCGCTGACGCAGCTGGCCGACGAGGTGGGGGGCGAGCGGGCGGCGCGGGCCTATTGGCGGTCCGCGGCCGCCGTCGGTTCCCTGCGGGCGCGGATCCGCGATCTCCGCATCCAGGCGCGGTTGCGGGATCGCCTCTCGGTCTATCTGCCGGGCAACGTGCTCGGCCTGACGGCGTTGCGCCGTGAATCCGAGGCCCGGGCGCGGATCGGCCTGCGCTCGCGCTTCGTCGAGGGCGAGGAATTGCACCGCCTGACTGGCCTGCGGCTCGAAGGCGCCATCGTCACGGCGGGCAGCGCCGAGGCCGATCCGCTGCGCCTGGTCGGCGGCCTGTGGCGCTCGGCGATCGCACGGGGTGCCTCGCTGCACGCCCCGGTCGAGGCCAGGGAGGTGAAGGAGAGTCGCAGCGGCGTCACCATCACGACGGCGGATGGGGGTCGGATCAAGGCCCGCCATGCGGTCTTCGCCACCGGCTATGAGCTGCTGCCCTTCGTTCCGGCGGCGGCCAGCGACATCCATTCCACCTGGGCGATCGCCACCGTGCCGCAGGCCGGCCCGCCATGGCCCAGCCGGGCCCTGATCTGGGAAGCCAGCGACCCGTATTTCTACGCCCGCACGACGCTGGACGGGCGGGTCGTCGCCGGGGGCGAGGACGAGCCCTTCGCCGATGACGACAAGCGGGACGCGCTGATCACCAGGAAGAGCCAGGTCATCGCGCGCAAAGTCGCGGCGCTGTGGCCGTCGCTCGACCCGACGCCGGAGTATCGCTGGACCGGCAGCTTCGGCGAAAGCCGCACCGGCCTGCCGACGATCGGCCGGGTCCCGGGCCTGGACCGGTGCTTCGCCGTGCTGGGCTATGGCGGCAACGGTTTCACCTTCAGCGCCATCGCCGCCCAGATCATCTCCCGCGCCATCCTCGGCCTGCCTGATCCGGACGAGGTGGTGTTCGGGTTCGATCCGCGGTGAGCCGGAGAGCCGGCGCCGAGGTGGTCGGGTTCATCGGCGTCTCCAGCCCGCCGGAATCGGCGCGGCAATGCCGGTCAGGCCAGAAGCCCGTCGAAGACGATCTGCTTGAAGGCGAGGAGCGGGGCGTCGCTCTTCTCCACCCGCATCCGCAGCAGCGCGCCCTCCCAGCTGTTCATGACGAAGCCGGCCAGCAGCGGGGCGGGAAAGCGGCGCGCCCCCGAGCCGTCGGCCTGGGCCTCGGCGATGCAGGCCTCGATCAGCCCGGTCCAGACTGCGAAATGGCCGGCCAGGCGCTCCCGGATCAAGGCGCTGTGGTCGGCAGCCTCCGCGCTGAAATTGCCCATCAGGCAGCCGCGGACATGGCCGGCCTCCCGGAACGCGGCGATGCGGTCGTCGAAATAGGCCTCCAGCCGCGCCAGCGGCGCCCGGGAGGGGTCGGTCAGGATATCGCGCAGCTTTGCCTGGGTGCGTTCGGAATAGGCGTCGATCACCTCCGCCCCGAACGCCTCCTTGCTGGCGAAGTGGTTGTAGAAGGACCCCTTGGGGACGCCGGCTTCCTCGACGACGGCCTGGATCCCCGTTGCCGCATATCCCTCCGCATGCATCAGGCCGAGGCCCGCCTGCACCAGGGTGCCCCGGGTGCCGGGCTTCGGCTTCGGACCTCGCCGAACCGCCGTGCGAGATGCCATATCGAGGCTCCTTGATTAACTTAAGACGACCGGTCATATTTATTTTATCGACGCTCGCGGATCGCCGTCAAGCAAAGGGATACAACCATGACCACCGGACCGGCCTTGCGCTGGGATGTGTTGACGATCAAGCGCCCCGGCCTCAGCCGCGACCTGCCGCCCGGCCAGCAGGCGCTGGCCTGGGTGGCGAACTCCTCGGTGCTGATCCAGGGCGAACGCGATGCCGTCCTGGTGGACACCTTCCTCACCGCCGCCCAGTCGCAGACCCTGATGGATTGGGTGGTCGCCAGCGGCAAGCGCCTCACGGCGATCTACGTCACCCATGCGCATGGCGACCATTTTTTCGGCCTGGCGCCGCTGCTGGAGCGGTTTCCTGAGGCGCGGGCGGTGGCCACGCCGGCTGTGGTCCGGGCGATGCAGGCGCATCTGGCGCCGGCCAGCGTCGACGGCTTCTGGCGCCGGCTTTTCCCCGGTGAGATCCTCGATCGCCTCCCGGCTGCCGTACCGCTGCAGGGCGATGCGCTGGAGCTGGAGGGGCACCGGCTCGCCGTGGTCGATGCGGGGCGCACCGACACGGCGGTCTCGACCTGCCTCCATGTCCCGTCGATCGGGCTGCTGGTCGGCGGCGACGCGGTCTACAACGGCATTCACCCCTATCTCGGCGAGACCGACAGGGAGAGCCGGCTGGAATGGATCGCCACGCTCGACCGGCTCGAGGCGCTGGGCGCCGGGACCGTGATCGCCGCGCACAAGGTGCCGGGAGCCGAGGACCATCCCCGCGTGATCGGCGAGACGCGGCAGTATCTCCGCGACTTCGACCGGCTGGACATGACGACCACGACGGCGCGCGAGCTCTACGACGCCATGCTCGCCCTCCATCCCGGCCGCGCCAATCCCGGCTCGCTCTGGGGTGCAGCCAAGGCCGCCAAACCGCAGGCATAGGCGATTCAGACATTTCGAACGCGGAAAGCATTGATGATGAAGAGCACCTTCGCAGCGGTCGCCCTCGCGCTCGCGGCCGCATCGATTGCGGCGCCGGCCGCCGCGGCCGGGGACCCGTTGGATGCGCGCACCCTGGCTGCGGTCGGCTCGCACTTCGAAGCGCTGATGGCAGCGGCGAACCGGCATGACCTCGCGGCCCTGGGCGGGATGTATTGGCGCTCGCCCTCGGCCCTCCTTGTCGCCAAGAGCGCCATCCCGTCCGAGGGCAATTGGGCGGCCTATTGGGGCAACGAGACGATCGAGCGGAAGCTGCACGACATCGCCGCGTCCGGGCCGGTGGCGCTGCAGCCGGACCTGGCGAAGCTCAAGGTCGTCGGGCTGACCCGCGAGGTCGCCGAATCCTATGATCCGGTGACGATCACCGTCTCCTATGCCGGCCAGGACGGCACGCCCAGGCCGTTCCTGGTCATCATCGACTGGATCCGGACCCGCGGGGAGTGGAAGATCGCGTCTGAGATCCTGCTGCCGGTGCCGCCGGCATCGAAATCCTAGCCGTTCCGCTCCCGCCACAGCGCCGCCGCCCGCTCCAGGTGGCGGGCGTGGGCGGCTTCGCCGCTATCGCCGGCGATCACGGCCAGCGCCACCGCGGCGGTGCCGACCACCGTGGCCTCGGCGGGCGGATCCTCGGCGGCGCCGGTCCAGACGGCGCGGAAATGCTCCAGGTCGTGGCGCGCCAGCCGCTCGCCGCGGCCCTCGCCGACGATCGGCGGCACCGTCTCGTCCAGCGCCTCGCCGGCCACCAGGCGCTGCAGCGACAGTGCCTTCAGGGGCGTACGTTCGGCCTCGCCGCCGGCACCCTTGACCACGCAGAGGTCGCTCTGGCCCAACAGGCGCGCTGTGTCGCGGTGCAGATCCTGATAGGCCGGGTGGAACACGCCGACGAAGCTGGCCTTGGCCGCGAACGGGTTCAACAGGCGGGCGGCGGAGTTGACCGGGCTGCGCAGGCCCAGCACCGGCCGCAGTTCCATCAGCTCGGTCAGGGTGCGGCTGACCGCGCGCAGCGGCAGATAGGCGAAGCGGGTGGCGTCCAGGATACCGGCCGCCTCGGCCGGGGTCTCGGGCACCGGCAGGCCCAGCGCCCGCACCGCATCCTCGGTCTCGATGCCTTCGGTGACGCGGACATTGATGCCGTGCATCAGCACCGGGTGGCCGGCCCGGGCGACCAGCAGGGCCGACAGCAGGAACCAGGGCGCGCCGCGGGTCTTGCCGGCGGCGTAGGACGGCCAGTCGAGCGCCGGCCGGGTGGCGGGGGCGGCGGTGACGACGGCGCGGCCGGCGCGGATCATGCCGGCCAGTTCCGCCGCGGTCTCGCCGCGATAGCGCTCCAGCAGCAGGAAGGCGCCGACCTGCATCGGGTCGGCCTCGCCGGACAGGATGATCCCGAAGGCGTCCTGCGCCTCGGCCTCGGTCAGCGGCCGCGACCGCCCGGGGCCGCGGCCGATCGCCGCCAGATGCGCCGCCATACGCTGCCGCGGCGGCGAGTCCAGGGTGGCGGTCACGGTTTCGACGTCGCTGGCCATGTGCTCTCTCGCCTGTCGGATCGGGAATGGTTAGCGCGGGTCGCCCGGCCCGTCGAGCGCTGCGGGGTCGCGGGCGCCCAGGTCGCGATGATTGTATGGCTGCCGGCCTTGTAGGAAGATCGGCATCGAACATCAAAAGCCCAGGCGGATCGGGGTTCGGAATGGTGTTGAAGACGACGGCGGGCCGATGACGCGGACGATCGGAGCGTTCGATTATGTCATCGTCGGCGCCGGCTCGGCCGGCTGCGTGCTGGCCAACCGCTTGTCGGCCGATCCCAAGGCGTCGGTGCTGCTGCTGGAGGCCGGGGGCAAGCCGGGCACCATCTGGGTGCATATCCCGGTCGGCTATCTCTACACCCATGGCAATCCCAGCCTCGACTGGTGCTTCAAGACCGAGCACGAGGCGGGCCTGGGCGGCCGCGCGATCAACTATCCGCGCGGCAAGGTGCTGGGCGGCTGCTCCGCCATCAACGGCATGATCTACATGCGCGGCCAGGCGCGCGACTACGACCAGTGGCGGCAGCTCGGCAATGCCGGCTGGGGCTGGGACGACGTGCTGCCCCATTTCATCCGGTCCGAGGACCATTGGCAGGGCCGCTCGGCCTTCCACGGCGCCGGCGGCGAATGGCGGGTCGAGCCGCAGCGCCTGTCCTGGAAGATCCTCGACGCCTTCCGCCAGGCCGCGGCCGAGACCGGCATCCCGCCGACCGAGGACTTCAACACCGGCGACAATGAGGGCTGCGGCTATTTCCAGGTGAACCAGCGCCGCGGCATCCGCTGGACCACGGCCAAGGGGTTCCTCAAACCGGCGCTGAAGCGGCCCAACCTGACGGTCGAGACCCATGCCCAGGTGCTGAAGCTGCATCTCGAGGGCAAGCGCGTCGCCGGCGTGGTGTTCCGGCGGCCGGACGGCACCGAGGCCTATGCCGCGGCGGGCGAGGTGGTGCTGGCGGCCGGCGCCGTCGGCTCCCCCGCCATCCTGCAGCATTCCGGCATCGGCCCGGCCGACCTGCTGGCGGCGCATGACGTGCAGCCGCTGCACGATCTGCCGGGGGTGGGCGAGAACCTGCAGGACCATCTGCAGCTGCGCCTGGTCTACAAGGTCACGGGCGTGCCGACCCTGAACGAGCGGGCGAACCGCGTGCTGGGCCGGATCGGCATGGGCGTGGAATACGCGCTGTTCCGCAGCGGTCCGCTCAGCATGGCACCCAGCCAGCTCGGCGCCTTCGCCCGCAGCGACGCGGCGCAGGAGACGGCCAATCTCGAATATCATGTCCAGCCGCTCAGCCTCGACCGCTTCGGCGAGCCGCTGCACAGCTATCCGGCCTTCACCGCCTCGGTCTGCAACCTGCGGCCGCACAGCCGCGGCTCGATCCGGATCAAGAGCCCGGACCCGACCGCGGCGCCGGCGATCCGGCCGAACTACCTGTCGGAGGAGGCGGACCGCCGGGTCGCGGCCGACGCCATCCGGCTGACCCGGCGGATCGCCGCGGCACGGGCCCTGGCCCGCTACGCGCCGGAGGAGGTGCGGCCGGGCCCGGCGCTGCAGGACGAGGCCGATCTGATGCGGGCGGCGGGCGATATCGCCACCACCATCTTCCACCCGGTCGGCACCTGCAAGATGGGCCAGGATCCGCTGGCGGTGGTCGACGAGCGGCTGCGGGTGCGCGGTCTGGCGGGGTTGCGCATCGCCGACGCCTCGATCATGCCGACCATCATCTCGGGCAACACCAACGCGCCCACCATCATGATCGCGGAGAAAGCCGCGGCGATGATCCTGGAGGATCGTCGTCAGGGCTGAGGAGATGCCATGGAGTTCCAGGATCGTCACGTCGTCGTCACCGGCGGCACCGGCGCGCTCGGCGCGGCGGTTGTCGGGCTGCTGCTCGAGGTAGGCGCCACCTGCCACGTCCCGGTCCGCGACCTGAAGGATTCGCGCCGCTTCGCCCATCGCGGCCACGACCGGGTGGTGCTGTCCCCGGTGCCGGACCTGGCCGATGAGGCGGCGGTGGCGGCGTTCTACGGGGCGCTGCCCGGGCTCTGGGCCTCGATCCATGTCGCCGGCGGCTTCGCCATGGCGGCGATCGCCGACACCGACAAGGCGATGCTGCAGCAGCAGCTCGACACCAACCTTGTCTCCGCCTTCCTGTGCTGCCGCGCCGCGGTGGCGGCGATCGGGCAGGGCGGCGGCCGCATTGTCAATGTCGTCGCGCGGCCGGCGCTGGAATGGCGCCAGGGCGCCGGCATGACCGCCTACACCGCGTCGAAGGCCGCGCTGGCCGCGCTGACCGTGGCGCTGGCGCAGGAGGTGGCGGGGCAGGGCATCCTGGTCAACGCCGTGGCGCCCTCGATCATGGACACGCCGGCCAACCGCGCCGCCATGCCCAAGGTCGATTACGCCGCCTGGCCGAAGGTGGAGGAGGTGGCGGCGACCATCCTGTACCTGGCCTCGCCGGACAATAAGGTCGGCCGCGGCGCGGTCGTACCGGTGTACGGCAAGGCGTGACCGGGCCGGTCTCTCCGCGGATCCGCCGCTGCGACCGCGGGTCATAATCTTCCCCTGTCGGCCGGCTTGTCTGATTTGTCCGATCAGTCTAGCGTCTCGCGACGCAAAAAAGATCATGACGGGGATGGCAGGATGTGGCGGGAGATCGCGCCGGATCGGCGGGACGAGATTCGTGTGGATGGCCACAAGGTGGTGGCCTACAGCTTCGGCTCGGGGCCGGAGACGGTGCTGTGTCTCAACGGCGGCCCGGGGCTGCCCTGTGACTATCTGCGCGACGCCCATTCCTGCCTGATCGACCAGGGCTACCGCGTCGTCGCCTTCGACCAGCTCGGCACCGGCGCCTCCGACCGGCCGACCGACCCGGCGCTGTGGACCATCACCCGCTATGTCGAAGAGGTGGAGACGGTACGCCAGGCGCTCGGCCTCGGCCGGGTGCATCTGCTCGGCCATTCCTGGGGCGGCTGGCTCAGCGTCGAATACGCGCTGACCCATCCCGAGGCGCTGAAGACAGTGATCCTGGAGGACACGGCCGCCGACATCCCGCATCTGATCGGCGAGCTGGAGCGGCTGAGGGCGGCGCTCGGCCCCGAGACCGTGGCGATGATGCAGCGGCACGAGGCCGAGGGCACGCTGGACCACCCGGTTTATCAGGCGGCGATCACCATCCTGAACCACCGCCATGTCTGCCGGCTGGACCACTGGCCGGCGCCGGTCAAGCGCTCGCTCGACGACTGGAACATGGGGCCCTACGGCACGATCCAGGGCCCGAACGAGTTCCTCTACACCGGCAATCTCAAGGACTGGAACCGGCTGCCGGACATGCGCCGGATCAACGTCCCGGTGCTGATCACCTGCGGCGAGCATGACGAGCTGACCCCGGCCTGCGCGCTACGCATGAAGCTGGCGCTGCCGAACGCCCGGCTGCACGTCTTCCCGAATTCCAGCCATATGCCGTTCTACGAAGAGCCGCATGCGTATTATCCTGTGCTGCTGGACTTCCTGAAGGCGCATGGGGCGACCGCCTGATGCCCGCCCGCCGCCCGGGCTGACCGTCGATGCACCGCTTCCGCTTCGTCCTGACCCGTCCGCTGCAGCTGATCCCGGTGCTGTTCGGCATCAGCGTCATCACCTTCGTGCTGATCCGCTCGATCCCCGGCGACCCGGTGCGGGTACTGCTGGGCACCAAGGCGACGCCGGACGCGGTCGCCCGGATCCGCGCCCAGTTCGGGCTCGACGAGCCGCTGTGGACGCAATACGGCCTGTTCCTGCAGAACCTGTCCCAGGGCGAGATGGGCCGGTCGATCCTGTACAAGGTTCCCGTGCTGCGCCTGATCGCGGAGCGGATCGAGCCGACGCTGCTGCTGGTGTTCGGCGCCGTGCTGCTGTCGCTGCTGATCGCCGTGCCCTTCGCCGCCATCGCCGCGCGCCGCCGCGGCCGGCTGGCCGACCACGCCATCCGCATCATCTCCACCACCGGGCTCGGCCTGCCGCCGTTCTGGCTGGGGATCATGCTGATCATCCTGTTCAGCGTGACGCTGGGCCTGTTCCCGGTGGCAGGCTACGGCGACGACTGGGCCGACCGGCTGCACCATCTGGTGCTGCCCTGGCTGACCATCGCCCTGGCCCTGTCGGCGGTGCTGACCCGGACCCTTAGGACCGCGATGATCGCCGAGCTGCGCTCCGACCAGGCCACCGCGGCCAGGGCGCGCGGCCTGCCCGAGGGCATGGTGTTCTGGCGTCATGTCGTGCCCAACGCCATCGTGCCGACCATCAACCTGCTGGCGGTCAATATCGGCTGGCTGATCGGCGGCACGGTGATCATCGAGAACGTGTTTTCGATCCCCGGCATGGGCCAGCTGCTGGTGCGCGGCATCTTCACCCGCGACTACATGGTGGTGCAGGGCGTGGCCATGGCCTTCGCCGTCGCCAGCGTCACCGTCAACTTCCTGGCCGACATCCTGACCGTCGCCCTCGACCCACGGGTAAAGCTGTGAGCGCCGTCGCCGGCACGTCCGCCGCCCGGCTGCGCTTCAAGCTCAAGCTGCCACGGGTGCCGGGCGCGCTGTGGTGGGGCGCCGGCATCGTCGGCTTCTTCGTGCTGACGGCGCTGCTGGCGCCGGTGATCGCGCCCTACGACCCGATCGCGCAGGACACCGCGAATGCGCTGCTGCCGCCCGGGCCGGGGCACTGGCTCGGCACCGACAATTTCGGCCGCGACGTGCTGTCCCGGATGATCTGGGGCACCCGGCTCGACCTGATGATGGGCGTGTTCGGGGTGCTGATCCCCTTCATCCTCGGCACCGCGGTCGGCTGCGTTTCCGGCTATTTCGGCGGCTGGGTCGACATCGTGGTGATGCGGGTCGTCGACATCGTCATCGCCTTTCCTTTCCTGGTGCTGATGCTGGCGATCATGGCCATCCTCGGCCCCGGCCTCGGCAGCTTCTTCATCGCCATGGCCCTGGTCGGATGGGTGTCCTACGCCCGGCTGGTGCGGGCCCAGGTGCTGGTGCTGAAGGCCAGCGACTTCGTCACCGCCGCGCGCAGCCTGGGCTACGGCCATCTCCGGATCATGGCCCGGCACATCCTGCCGAACGCCTTGGTCAGTTCGCTCGTGTTCTCGATGTCCGACGTGGTGCTGACCATGCTGCTCGGCGCCTCGATCAGCTATCTCGGCCTCGGGGTGCAGCCGCCGACCGCGGAATGGGGCGTGATGGTGGCGGAAAGCCAGAATTTCATCATCCGCGCCTGGTGGATCGCCGCCTTCCCCGGCGGGGCGCTGGCGGTGATCGCGCTCGGCTTCAGCCTGCTCGGCGACGGTCTCGGCGAATGGCTCGGGGTGAAGGAATGACCGCGCCGCTGCTGGAGGTGCGTGACCTGTCGGTGGCCCTGACGCGGGCGGGGGAGGAGACGACCATCGTCGACCGCGTCTCCTTCGCGCTGGAGGCGGGGCAGGTGATGGGGCTGGTGGGCGAGAGCGGCTCGGGCAAAAGCGTCACCTGTCGGGCGCTGATCGGCCTCTTGCCGGGCGGGCTGCGCATTGCCGGCGGCTCGGTGTGGCTGAAGGGCCGCGACCTGGCGGCGCTGGACCCGGAGGCGATGCGCCGGGTGCGTGGGCGCGAGATCGGCATGATCTTCCAGAACCCGTCCAGCCATCTCGACCCGGTGATGCGGATCGGCGACCAGATCGCCGAGGGCATCCGGCTGCACCGCGGCGCCTCGAAGCGCGAGGCGCGATCGGCCGCCGTGGACCTGCTGCGCCAGGTCGGCATCCCGGACCCGGAGCGGCGGGCCGGGGGCTATCCGCATGAATTCTCCGGCGGCATGCGGCAGCGGGCAATGATCGCCACGGCGCTGGCCTGCGACCCGGAGGTGCTGATCGCCGACGAGCCGACCACCGCGCTCGACGTCACCGTGCAGGCGCAGATCCTGCGGCTGCTGCTGGATCTGCGCGACCGGCGCGGCCTCGCCATCATCCTGATCACCCATGATCTTGGCGTGGTGGCGCAGAGCTGCGACCGCATCGCCGTGATGTATGGCGGCACGCTGTGCGAGGCGGGGGCCAAGCGGGCCGTGCTGGCGGCGCCGCGACACCCCTATACGGCCCGGCTGATCGCCTGCCAGCCCGCCCACGGCGGCAGCGGCAACGGCCTGATGCCCTTCATCCCCGGCCAGCCGCCGTCCCTGGCCGACCTGCCCTCCGGCTGCCGCTTCCACCCGCGCTGCGACCGCGCCTTCGACCGCTGCATGGCGGTGCGGCCGGAGCCGTCCTGGCCGGAGCCCGGCCATATGGCCGCCTGCCACCGGGCGCTGGGGGATGCTGCATGACCCTGCTCGACGTCCAGGACCTCGAAGTCCATTTCCGCGCCGGCGGCCTGCCGCTGCCGGGGCGTTCGCCGCGGCTCGTGCGGGCGGTCAACGGCGTCTCCTTCACCCTGGCGCCGGGCGAAGCGCTGGGCCTGGTCGGCGAATCCGGCTGCGGCAAGAGCACGCTCGGCCGTGCCATCCTGCGGCTCGGCGAGACCACGGGCGGCGCCATCCGCTTCGGTGGTGCCGACGTGGCGTCGGGCGGCCGCGCCGGCGTGGCCCGGCTGCGCCGCGAGACCGCGATGATCTTCCAGGACCCGTATGGCGCCTTGAACCCGCGCATGACGGTGGGCGAGGCGATCGCCGAGGTGCTGCGGGTCCACCGCAAGGTGCCGCGCGACCGCGTCCCGGCCCGGGTGGCGGAGCTGCTGACCCTGGTCGGCCTCCGGCCCGAGCACGCGGCCCGGCGCCCGGCCGAGCTGTCCGGCGGCCAGTGCCAGCGCGTCGGCATCGCCCGCGCCCTGGCGGTCGAGCCGAAGCTGATCATCGCCGATGAATGCGTGGCGGCACTCGACGTCTCGATCCAGGCGCAGATCATCAACCTGCTGATCGAGCTGAAGGCCCGGATGAACCTGGCCCTGATCTTCATCGCGCACGACCTCGCCGTGGTGCGGCGGCTGTGCGACCGGGTGGCGGTGATGTATCTCGGCCGGATCGTGGAGGAGGGGGCGGCGGAGGCGGTGTTCGCCGCGCCGAAGCACCCCTACACCCAGGCGCTGGTCCGGGCGATCCCGGAGATCGACCCCGACCGCACGCTGCCGGCGGACCTCTTGGCCGGGGAGCCGCCGAGCCCGCTCGACCTGCCGCCGGGCTGCGCCTTCCATCCGCGCTGCCCCTTCGCCATGGCGGAATGCCGGGCCGGGGCGCCGCCGGCGCTGCGGCCGGTCGACGGGCGCTTTACCGCCTGCCATCTCTATCCAGCAATCCCCGCAAACTGAGGCGGGGCAACAACCGGAGGCTCACGATGAAACGGAACAGGATTCTCGGCGTCGCGTCGGCGGCGTTCCTGGCGGCGCTGGTCGCCGGTGGGGCGGCGGCCGAGGCGGCGGGCGTGCTGACCATCGGCCGGCGCGAGGACGGCACCACCTTCGACCCGATCAAGACCTCGCAGAATGTCGACTACTGGGTGTTCTCGAACGTCTATGACGTGCTGATCCGGGTCAGCAAGGACGGCACCAAGCTGGTCCCCGGCCTAGCCGAAAGCTGGACCGTCTCCGACGACGGCGTGGTCTACACGCTGAAGCTGCGCGACGCGAAATTCTCCGACGGCAGCCCGGTCACGGCCGCCGATGCCGCCTTCTCGCTGCTGCGGGCGCGCGACAATCCGGGGTCGCTGATCGCCGACAACTACAAGGTGATCAAGACCGCCGAGGCCAAGGACGACCACACGCTGGTGATCACGCTGAACCAGCCGGCAACGCCGTTCCTGGCCAGCCTGGCGCTGCCCGGCACGGGGATCCTGCCGCAGAAGGTCGTGACCGCGATGGGCGAGGATGCCTTCGCCGAGAAGCCGATCGGCTCGGGCGCCTTCACCATGGAGGAGTGGAGCCGCGGCAACAAGGTGGTGCTGAAGAAGAACCCGAGCTTCTGGCAGGCCGATAAGGTCAGCCTCGACGGCGTCGAATGGATCTCGGTCCCCGACGACAACACCCGCATGCTGAAGGTCCAGGCCGGCGAGCTCGACACCGCCATCTTCGTGCCCTTCGCCAAGGTGGCGGAGCTGGAGAAGGACTCCAACCTGACGATGCACAAGGACCCCTCGACCCGCGAGGACCACCTGCTGATCAACCATTCGCATGCGCCGCTGGACAAGCTGGAGGTGCGTGAGGCGATCGACTACGCCATCGACAAGAAGGTGATCGTCGACACCGTCACCTTCGGCATCGGCACGGTCGCCAACTCCTACGTCCCGAAGGGCGCGCTGTACCACACCGACGACAACGGCGCCCGGCCCTACGATCCGGAGAAGGCGAAGGCGCTGCTGGCGAAGGCCGGCGCCGGCCCGATCGCGCTGACCTATCTGGTGCAGACCGGCGACACGGTGGACGAGCAGGTGTCGGTGCTGATCCAGCAGCAGCTGGCCAAGGTCGGCATCACCGTCAACCTGCAGAAGGTCGACCCGAGCCAGAGCTGGGACATGGAGGTGGCCGGCGACTACGACCTGGCGATGAACTACTGGACCAACGACATCATCGACCCGGACCAGAAGACCACCTTCGTCCTCGGCTACGACGCCAACCTGAACTACTACACCCGCTACAAGAACGACGCGGTGGTGGCGCTGGTGGCCAAAGCCCGGGTCGAGACCGACCCGGCCAAGCGCGAGGCGATGTATGTCGACCTGCAGAAGATGGCCAAGACGGATGTCAACTGGATCGACCTCTACTACAGCCCGTATCTGACGGTCTCGCGGAAGAACATCGAGGGCTTCGGCCAGACCCCGCTCGGCCGGTTCTACCTGGAAGACGTGAAGAAGAACTGAGGACGGAATGACTTCCATCATCGTGATCGGCGCGGGCGTCATCGGCGCCTCGGTGGCGTACCGCCTGGCACAGGGCGGCGCGTCGGTCACGGTGCTGGAGGCGACGCGGATCGGTGCCGGCACCTCCGGCACCAGCTTCGCCTGGGTCAATTCGCACGGCAAGACGCCGCGGGCTTATCACGACCTCAACGTCGCCGGGATGAAGGCACATGCGGCGCTGCGCGACGAGTTCGCGGCGACGCCTTGGCTGCACCTGAACGGCAGCCTGGAATGGGCGGACGAGGCCGGGCGGGAGGAGCAGCGCCGGCGCTTCGAGCGGCTGCGCGACTGGGGCTATGCCGCCGAATGGATTTCGGCCGCGCAGCTGCGCGAGCTGGCGCCCGACATCGACCCGGCGGCGGTGGGCGACGCGCCGGTCGCCTGGTTCCCGGAGGAGGGCTGGGTCGACCCGGTGGTCTATGCCCAGGCCATGCTCGCCGCGGCGCGGCGTCTCGGCGCGCGCGTCGAGGTCGGCGCCCGGGTGGTGCGGGTGGAGCTGCGCTCCGGCCGCGTCACCGGCGTGACCATGGCGGATGGCCGGACGCTGGGTGCCGATTTGGTGGTCAACTGCACCGGCCGCTGGGCCGACGATGCCGGCTTCGACCCGGCGCTGCGCATCCCGCTGGCACCGACCGCGGGGCTGCTGGCCTTCACCCCGCCGGTCGCGGTCGGGCTCGAGCGCCTGCTGAAGGCGCCGGGCTGCGACATCCGGCCGGACGGTGCCGGCCGCCTGCTGGTCTGCCGCAACGACGACGAGTTCGACCCGGCCACGGCGCCGCGCCCCAGCGTCGACCTGCCGGAGATGCGCGAGCTGATCCGCAAGGCCCGGGCGATCCTGCCGGCGATGGGGCCGGTGGAGCCGGAGGCGGTGCGCCTCGGCATCCGCGCCATCCCGAGGGACAGCTATTCCGCCGTGGGACCGTTGCCGCAGGTCGAGGGCTATTACGCCGCGGTGACCCATAGCGGCGTCACCTTGGCCGCCTTCCTCGGCGCCGCCGTGGCCGACGAGGTCTTGCACGGCGCCGTCCGCCCCGAGCTGGCGACTTTCCGCCCGGCGCGCTTCTTCTCCTGATCGCGTTGCCTCTCCCGGTTGCGAGACCTTTTCGGAACACCGCCGTTTGGACCGGCCTATCCCTTCTATCCTCCCCCTCCCCTTGCGGGCAGGGGAATCGCATTTGAATGAAGGAGGGGGTTGCGGGAGGAAGAGAGATCGATTCTGTAGAGGCTTTCTCTTGCGGAGGAGGCCCGATGTCGTCGCTGATCACAATCCTGCGCGAGGTTCGCGATCCGCGCGACCCGAACGCCCGGCACGATCTGGCGGAGCTGTTGTTCGTGGCGCTGGCGGCGACGTTGTGCGGGGCCAAGAGCTGCGTGGAGA